>CBDUKI010000263.1:0-2990 GCA_965367765.1 uncultured Henriciella sp. | reverse complement strand
GGAGAGCGGGCAAACCGCGTCCAAGACCGGCAATGGCTAATGCTTTAACCACCCTGTTTTACCGGCTGCCGCGCCTCACCGTCCTGTTGATGGTGGTGATTCTGATCAGTGGCTATTTTGCGGTAGAGACCCTGGGCCGCCAGGAAGACCCGACCCTGGTTGAGCGCTATGGCTATGTTCTGACCACGCTGCCAGGCGCGGACGCTGAACGGATCGAAGCCACGGTGACCGAGCCGATCGAGCGGCGCCTGCAGGAATTGCCGGAAATTTCCGAGCTGAAGTCGGCCTCTCGCGCCAATGTCTCGCAGATCTCGCTGGATATTCGCGAGGACCTCAGCGCCACCGAAGTCGACAATGCCTGGACGCTGATCCGCCAACAGGTTGCACTGGCCCAGGCCGAGCTGCCTGAAGGGACGACGGCGCCCTTTGTGGAGCGGGCCTATGTCGGCGCCTCGACCATGATCATCTCGATTGCCTGGCAGGGCGAGGGCGATCCGCCCATGGCCGTCATGGCCCGCACCGCCGATACGCTGGAAGACCGGTTTCGCAACCTGAACGGCACCGAAGAGACCGAAGTCTTCGGCCTGCCTGCCGAAGAAGTGCGTGTGGTTGCCGACCCCGAGGCGCTGGCAGCGGCGGGGCTTTCCATGAGCGATGCCGCGCGCCTGATCGCGGCAGCCGATGCCAAGAGCCCAGCCGGGCAGGTGCGCAGCGCCAGCAATGATCTTGGCCTCGAGATTGGTGGCGCGTTCGATGAGATTACCCGTATTCGTGCCGTACCGCTCTTGCAGCGCCCGGATGGCACGGCCCTGCGCGTCGGTGATGTGGCTGAAGTTGTCAAAGGGGTTGAAGACCCGGTCAGTAGCGCCGCGTTCACCAATGGCAATCGAGCCATCATGGTCGTGGCCTATATCCAGCCGAACCAGCGGGTTGACCGTTGGGCCGCCGCCGCACGCGACATGCTTGAGGCGTTCAAGGCCGATGTGCCTGAGGATATTGCCGTCGAGACGGTGTTCGATCAGAGCGTCTATACCGAAAGCCGCCTGAACGGTTTGGCTATCAACCTGATGTATTCGGCGCTGATCGTGTTCGCCGTCCTGTTCTTCGTCATGGGCTGGCGCGCGGCCATCGTGGTTGGCATGGCGCTGCCGCTGACCGTGGCCCTGGTGTTGACCCTGTTCAAGTTCTTCAATTATCCGCTGCACCAGATGTCCGTCACCGGCCTTGTCATCTCGCTGGGCCTGCTGATCGACAATGCGATTGTCGTCGTCGATGAGTACGAGCAGGAACGCGCCTCCGGCCTGACCGTGATGCAGGCACTCGACCAGTCTCTGAGCAAGCTGTTCGGCCCGCTATTCGCCTCGACCCTGACGACTGCGCTGGCCTTCGCGCCGATTGCCTTCCTGCCAGGCGGGGCCGGGGAGTTTATCGGCATGATCGGCCTGTCGGTGATGTTCTCGGTGACGGCATCGCTCTTGGTTGCAATGACGATCATCCCGGCGATTGCCGGCTGGATGGACAAGCCGCGCCATCAGGGCGAGCGCCAGTGGTTCTGGAGTCATGGTGTAAAATTCGCTGTCCTGTCAGATGGTTATCGCTGGAGTATCGAGCGGGTTCTGCGCTTTCCACTGCTCGGTATCCTGATTGGCCTGGTGCCGGTCTATCTTGGCTTCAAGGTCGGGACGAGCCTGCCATCGCAATTCTTCCCGCAGACCGAACGCGACCAGTTCCAGGTCGAGATTACGCTTTCTCCGCAAGCGACGATTGCCGATGCCATCGACGCCAGCCAACGCGCATCTGAGCTTATCCGGGAGACCTATCCGCAGGTAACGGGCGTTAATTTTACGGTCGGTGAGGCTGGTCCACGGGTGTACTACAATGCCTTCAACACGACCCAGGGCGTGGCCGGGATCGCCTCTGGCTTCATCCAGCTGGAAGATACACATCAGGCCCGGGTCATCGTGTCAGATGTGCAGAACCTGCTGCGCCGGGAATTCCCGAACGCACGAATTCTCGCGACGCCCTTCGAGCAAGGCCCACCATCAGAAGCGCCGATTGCCTTCTTCATACGCGGCGATAACCTCGACCTGCTCAACCAGTTCGGCAATGAGGCCCGGCGCGTCCTGTCGGAAACACCGGGCGTGACCTTTACCCAGGCGCGCCTGCAGACAGGTGCCCCGATTGTGACCCTGCGCGCCGACGAAGCGGCTACGGCCATGTCTGGCCAGCGCCTGACCAGCCTGGCGGCAGACCTGCATGCTGAACTGGAAGGCGTGCGGGCCGGGTCAATTCTGGAAGGCATTGAGGAAGTCCCCGTTCGCGTGATTGCACCGGCCGAGCGGCGCACCCAGCTCGCCGATCTGCGGGCCAAGACCATTGGCAATGACCGCAGCGGCGGCGGGACACCGATTTCCGCCCTGGGCGAGATCACGCTCGACCCGCAAACGGCGGTGATCGTGCGCCTCGACGGGCGGCGTGTGAACGAGATCCGCGGCTATGTTCAGCCCTATGCCCTGCCAAATCCAATCGTTGCCGATTTCAAGGCGCGACTGGAGGCCGATGGCTTCGAGTTGCCACCGGGATATGACTATATTGAAAGTGGCCAGGCCAGCGAGCAGGCTGAGGCCCAGGCCAATCTCGCCGCCCTCGCCGTGCCGCTCGTGCTGATCATGATCGGGGCGGTGGCACTGGTCTTCAATTCCTTCCGCATGGCGGCGCTCATTCTGCTGGTCGGGCTGATGTCGATTGGCCTCGCTATGGGTGGGGTCTGGATGTTCAACCTGCCGCTTGGCTTCAATGCGATTGTTGGTTCGCTCGGCCTGCTCGGCATCGCCATCAATGGGTCCATCGTGATCCTGTCCCTGCTCAAGGGGAGCGCGGCGGCGATGGCCGATGACGTCATCGCTCAGCGCGAGATCGTCGTGGCTGGAACCCGGCATATCGTGGCCACGACACTGACCACGATGGGCGGCTTCGTACCGATCATCCTG
>CBDUKI010000262.1:0-3038 GCA_965367765.1 uncultured Henriciella sp. | reverse complement strand
GCCCCATAAATTGTCACTGAGAATTGACCCATGTGAACACACTTCCCCGACGGTTGCGGATTTCAGAAATACCGGACAGCGATTACGCTAATTCCCGGACAGCCATTTCAGTAATTCCCGGACAGCTCGGGCACGGCTGATCATCTGCCTGCGATCATGTTTCAGTTTGGATAGTTTCGGTGTTTTCGGCGGAGGTCAAGTTCGCGTTCCGATCCTTTCTGCGCATGCTGTCTCCCTTGAGTTCGATGCGGTGTGCATTGTGGACGATCCGGTCGAGGATGGCATCGGCGATGGTGGGTTCGCCGATCATGGAATGCCATCCGGATACGGGAAGCTGGGCGGTGATTATGGTGGACCGCCGCTGATAGCGCTCCTCGAAGAGCTCGAGCAGATCGAGCCGCTGTTGGTCGGTCAGCCCATGCGTGCCCCAGTCATCCAGCACCAGCAGCTGGACGCGGGCCAACTTGTCGACGAGGCGGGGAAATCGTCCATCGAGGCGCGCCATGGCCATGTCTTCGAAGAGCCGGGGCATCCGGACATAGGACACGGAATGATCGAGACGAGCCGCCTGATGGCCGAATGCGCAGGCCAGCCAAGTCTTGCCGGTGCCGGTCTGGCCCGTGAGGATTATCTGCTCGCGGGCCTTGATCCAATCGCCTTGTGCGAGCCCGAGGATTTGACGCCGGTCGAGCCCCCGGCTGGCGGCGAAATCGACATCTTCGATGCAGGCGTTGGGGAAGCGCATCTTGGCATTGCGCAGCCTGTTGGCGAAGCGTTTGTCAGCACGGGTCGCGGCTTCGCGGTCGAGCATGAGACCGAGCCATTCATTTCGCTCGAGGGCCTGACCCGGGTCCTGTTCGGCCAAAGCCTTCCAGGCGTCGGCCATGCCTGTCAGGCTGAGCGCGGTCATCTGGTCGAGGGTGGGGTGTGTCAGCATCTTGGTCTTCCTTCCTTGGGTTACTGGTAGTAGCCGGAGCCACGGATATTGTCGTGAACCGGTGTGGCGGTGACGGGGTCTGGCGGGCTGGGCGCCCGGTCCAGACCGGTGATCAGGATTGAGCGCACCGAGGCATAGCTGACTGTGCCGACCGTCAGGGCGCGTTCGCAGGCCGCTTCCAGCCTGTCCGCCCCGAACTGCCGCTGCAGGCCAAGCACACCAAGGGCAGAGCGATAGCCCTGTTCCGGATGCGGCCTGTCGCGCATCAGGCGCTCGACGAGCGCGGCGGCATGATAGCCGGTGCGGGCGGCCCGGGTGATGAGGCTCTCGGGCGTCATGCCGCCGTAGCGCTGATGCGCCTTGGGCATGTGCTCCTTGACTGTGGTATGGCCGCCGCGCTGGCCCCGGCGGTGATGGACCGCAACGCGTTCATGGTTATGGAAAATTTCGATCATGCGATGGGTCAGACGCACATCGACCTGGCGCCCGATCAGGCGGTGTGGCACCGAATAGAAACCATGCAGAACCTCGATATGGTAATCGGGATGCACCTTGGCGCGCTTCCATTCGGCATACTCGAAGGGCGTCTCGGGCAACGGGCTGAGTGCGGGGCGTTCGATCTCCTCGAACAACTCACGCCGTGAGCGCCCGACCCGGCGCATGGTCCGGGCATTGAGATCATCGAGCAACTCGGCAATGGCGACGTTCAGCGCCTCGATGGAAAAGAACTGCCGATTGCGCAGGCGCGCAAGGATCCAGCGCTCGACGATCAGCACGGTGCCTTCGACCTTGCCCTTGTCACGAGGTTTGCACGGCCGCGTGGGCAGCACGGTCGTGTCGTAATGCGTGGCCATGTCGGAGAAGGTCTTTGTCAGGGTTGGCTCGAACCAGAGCGGCTGTGCCACCGCGGCCTTCAGGTTGTCGCAGACAATCGCCTTGGGCACCCCGCCGAAGAACTTCAGGGCGCGGACCTGGGCTTCAATCCAGTCCGGAAGCTTCTGGCTGAGGCTGGCCCAGGCGAATGTGTAATTGGACGCGCCCAGAACGGCGACGAAGATTTGCGCACGATGCTCAGCCCCTGTGCCCGGGTCGATCACCGGGATCGTGTGCCCTGCGTAATCGGTCTGCATCACCGCGCCCGCCTCATGGCGGTTGCGATACCGAGGGCTGATCCGGTTCTCGAACTCGCGGTAGCGCTCGCAGAACCAGGTGTAGCCATAGCCGTCGGGGTGGGCGGCACGATATTCCTCCCAGAGCAGCACCAGCGTCACGCCCTTGCGCTTCATCTCCGCCGCCATCTTCGGCCAGTCGGGTTCCGTCAGATCCCGGGGCGGGCGACCGACACGCTGGAAAAGGACCTGCTTCAGCGTCGCATCGTCATCGCGGCCGGATGGCAATGGCCAGCAGTTCAGACCTGCCTCCCGGGCGCGGTGAAGGTAAGTCGCCACGGTCGTCTTGCTGAGCTTCAGGCGCAGACCAATCTCGCGCACCGAAAGCCCCTGTTCATGCGTCAGCCGCAATATGGTTCGTATGTCTTGCACAGTCATGCGCCTCGCTTGCTTGCGTCGTGGCATGTCCCCTCCCGATCTTGTTCAAGACCGGCAGAATGCCGTGACGGAGCAGGCGATGACCAACCGTGTCCGGGTCCCCGGAACTGTCCGGGAATTACCGAAATCCCTGTCCGGGATTTACCGAAACGCGTGTCCGGGAATTACTGAAATCCGTGTCCGGGAATTTGCGAAACCCGCACCCGGCAGGGCAAGGCCGGCAAACGGGAGTATGTGCAGGTTCTACGCCTGATGGAACGCTTCGAGGTCGAGGTGCTGCATCTGGCCGTCCGGGACGCCCTGCGAATGCAGGCCATCAGCTTCGACGCGATCAAGCACCTTGTCTTGTGCCGGGTCGAACGGCGGCCTCCGAGGTTGGATCTGGATGTCTACCCCTTCCTGCCCAGGACCAATATCGCGACGACCTCCGCCGCCTCCTACATGAGCCTGCTGGCCGGCGGTGAGGCATGACGGACGCCCCGGGATTGCTGCTCGCGCATCACCTCAAGACCCTGCGTCTGCCCACCTTCCTGCGCGAGTATGACAAGCAGGCC
>CBDUKI010000261.1:0-3160 GCA_965367765.1 uncultured Henriciella sp. | reverse complement strand
GGACGGTTTGTACAAGGTGGCGATGAAGACCCCGCTCTCGGAAGAAGCGAATGTCACGACAGAAGCCCTGATGAAGGCTCTGCGGCTGGCCAAGAGCCAGGCACATCTGGCCATTGCCGCATCCGACCTTGACCAGAGTGACCCACTTCTGGTGACCACGGGCAAGATCACGGATTTTGCGGACATGGCTGTGAACGCCGCCCTGTCCGGCACGCTGGCCAGTTCAGGTCTGCAAACCGATGGCCTGTTCCTGGCCGCCCTTGGCAAGATGGGGGCAGGGGAGCTGAACTATTCCAGCGATATCGACATGGCGGCCTTCTTCGATTCCGACCTGTTCGACTGCGGAGATCGCGACAAGGTCGAGACTGCCAGCCGCATGGTGCGCGATGCCATGCGTGTGCTCGATCAACAGACCGGTGATGGCTATGTCTTCCGCACGGACCTACGTTTGCGGCCAGACCCCAGCTCGACCCCGCTCGCGGTGTCCATGCGCCGGGCCGAGCTTTACTATGAGAGCGTCGGCCAGAACTGGGAACGTATGGTCTGGATCAAGGGCCGCCCGGCGGGTGGAGACCTGAAGACGGGGGCGGCCTTCCTGAAAATGATTGAGCCATTCGTCTGGCGCCGCCATCTCGATTATTGGGCGATTGCCGACGTGCACGCCATCAAGCACATGATCAATGCCAAGGACGGCGACAAGTCGCTGGCTGACATCGCAGCCGATGTGAAATTGAGTGCGGGCGGCATCCGCGAAATCGAATTCTTCGTCCAGACCCAGCAGATCATTCTGGGCGGGCGCAATCCAGACCTGCGCGTGCGCGGCACGCTGGACGGGCTGGAGCGGCTGGTCGCGCTCGGCGCGGTGGATGCTACCACCGCTGACGATCTGGCCGACGCCTATCGCCAGTTACGGGCTATCGAGCATCGTATCCAGATGCTGAACGACCAGCAGACCCACAAGCTCCCCTCCAGTGAAGACGTGCGGGCGGATGTTGCTGCCCTGTGCGGGCAATCCAGCCTCGATGCGTTTGATCAGGCCGTGCTCGATATTCGCCGTTGTGTGAACCATCATTATAGCGAGCTGTTCGCCGACGAGGCACGACGTCATCGCGCCTCAGTCTCCGGCAATCTTGTCTTCACAGGCGTAGATGATGATCCGGGCACTTGCGAGACGCTGGCTGAGATGGGGTTCGAAAACCCGTCTCATGTCATCGCTGCCGTGCGCCGCTGGCACCGTGCGCGGACCCCGGCAACCCGTACTGCGCGCGGGCGTGAAATCCTCACCGCTATGTTGCCGGACCTGCTGTCGGCCATGGGCCGGACGGGCGAGGCCGATCATGCCTTCGCGCGCTTTTCGCAATTTCTTGAGGGGTTGCGCTCCGGCGTGCAGACCCTGTCCATGCTGTCGGCTGAGCCGGAATTGCTGGAAGACCTGGTCAACACGCTCGCCCTTGCGCCGCGGATCGCGACCACGCTGGCCCGGCGTCCCGGCTTGCTTGAAGCCTTGCTGTCTGTTTCTGACCGCAAGGGCGCACCCGAGATGTCCGATGATACCGATTTTGAGACGGCGATGGAGGCAGTGCGCCGCTGGCATGGCGAACAGGCCTTCTTGATCGGCCATTCACTGTTGCATGGGCGTATGCCAGCGCGCGAGGCGGCGGTGGAGTGGAGCGCCCTGGCGGAGACCTGTATCAGATTGATGGCCGCTGCGGCCGAGGCGGAGACAAAGCGCCGTTTCGGCCCCAGGCCGGGCGAATGGTGCATTACGGCCCTCGGTAAGCTGGGTGGGCGGGAGATGACGGCCGGCTCTGATCTCGATCTCCTGGTCATCTATGAAGGGCAGGGCGACCCGGATGATCAGGTCTGGTTTACCAAGTTCACCCAGCGCTTGATTACGGCCCTCTCAGCAGAGACCGGCGAAGGCAGCTTGTATGAGGTTGATATGCGCCTGCGCCCGTCTGGCCGGGCCGGGCCGGTGGCGACGTCGATCAGTGCGTTCGAGACCTATCACATGGGGAAGGCCTGGACCTGGGAACATATGGCGCTGACCCGGCTGCGCCCGGTGGCCGGAGATGAAGCGCTTGGCAAGCGCGTGGTCGAGATCGCCCTGCGTGTGATCCGCGAGGGGGGTGACCCGACGACCCGTACCCAGGATATTCTCGACATGCGACAGCGCCTGTGGCGGGAAAAACCGCCGACCGGCCCATGGGACTTGAAGATGCGTGCGGGCGGGCTGGTCGATATTGAATTCCTGGTTCAGCAGGCGCTGCTCACCGGAGCCCGGGTCGACACCCACCATCCCGAACTCGCCGGGACCATTCCAGCACTGGCCGAGGCAGGGGCCTTTGATGAGACGACCGCAGCCGAGTTGCGCGAGGCTTTCCGTTTTCTGCAGTCCCTGCAACAGGTCCAGCGCCTGGCCGTCGGGGCTGACCTGAGCCAGGCCAATCTATCGGCGGGTTTGAAAGATCGCTTCTGCCGGGCAGTCAGGATCGACAAGTTCGCCGATCTGGAAGCGCGCCTTGAGCAGGTCTGCGAGGGGGTTGCTGCACTTCGACTGAAAAAAATCGGTCCACTGGCGACGGAAAGCGGCTGACGGTTCGTTTCACTTTTCAGACCCCAACAGAAAGAGGATCTGTAAAATGAAAAAAACCGTGATTGCAGCTGTTCTAACCTTCTCAACCACAGCGCTGGTATCTGCCGCGCTGGCGCAGCAAGGCCCGGGACCGCGCCCGGATGGCCCCGGCCCACGCATGATGGAAAACCTGGATGCGGACGGTGATGGCAATATCACCCGTGATGAATTCAACGCGGCCCATGCCGACCGGTTTGCTGGGGTCGACGCCAATGGCGATGGCAACGTGACCATGGAAGAGTTCCAGGCCCATGCAGATGCCATGCGCGCCGAACGTGAAGCGCGTCGTGCTGAACGGATGGCCGAGCGACGCCAGAACCATTTCGCGAAGCTGGATGCGGATGGTGACGGGGTGATTACCGCCGCCGAACATCAGGCCCATCACGATGCCAAGATGGAGCAACGATTTGCCCGCATGGATAGCGATGGCGATGGCGTCATTTCCGCAGCTGAGCGCCAGGCTGCGCGTGGTAAGCACCGCCGCCATGGCCCACGCGGTGGTGGTGACCAATAAGGCCAGCCTTG
>CBDUKI010000260.1:0-3161 GCA_965367765.1 uncultured Henriciella sp. | reverse complement strand
CATGTAACTGCATATAGCGGAGAGTTTTCACTTCACAATTGCTGCGCTGCCGAGTATAGCCCGCGTCTACCCGGCGTGCGGCCGTGGCGGAATTGGTAGACGCGCAACGTTGAGGTCGTTGTGGGCGCAAGCCCGTGGAAGTTCGAGTCTTCTCGGCCGCACCATTTATTTCATACAATTCAACTTGCTTCGTTCTACCGAACGGGTCAAACACGCGGCATGACTGACGCGCAAGACCCCAACCTGGACGCCGGTGGCGATAAGGAGCAGATCCTCGACGACCTGCAGCACGCGGTGGAAACCGGTGATCAGGACTGGCTGAAGGAAACGCTGGCAGGCATGCACCCGGCGGATGCCTCAGACCTGCTGGAGCAGATGCCGCGCGACGATTTCGAGGCTGCGGTCGAGCTGCTTGGCGGCGAGTTGCCCAGCGAAGTCTTGATCGAATTGCGCGATGAATATCGCGAAGATGCGATTGATGTCCTTTCCGATGCAGCAGTTGTCGAAGCGCTGGATGCGCTGGATTCCGATGATGCGACATCGGTTCTCGAGGATATGGATGATGACCGGCGCGAGCGGATCCTCGATGAACTTGAACCCGAAGACCGGGCGGTTCTGGAAGACAGTTTCCAGTATGAAGAGGAGACCGCAGGGCGGCTTATGCAGCGCGAATTCCTGGCGGCGCCGGAGTTCTGGACGGTCGGTCACACGATTGATTTTGCGCGTGACAATGCGGCTGACCTGCCGGACGATTTCTACGAAGTCTATGTCGTCGACCCCAAGAATGCGCCGCTTGGCTATGTCCTGCTGTCACAGCTTTTGCGCGCGCCGCGCGACACGCAACTGGCCGACATCATGGGCAGTTTCCACTCAGATATATCGGTCGATACAGACCAGGAGGACGTGGCTTACCAGTTCCAGAAGTACTCGCTGGCCTCGGCCCCGGTGACTGACCGAGGTGGCCGCCTCGTCGGTATGATCACGATTGATGACATGGTGCACGTCATTCAGGAAGAGAATACCGAAGACCTTCTGGCGCTGTCCAACGTGTCGTCTGCAGATGGCTCTGACACCGTGCTGGAATCAGTGCGCGCGCGGGCACCCTGGCTTGCGGTCAACCTGGTTACGGCTTTCATCGCCTCGGGGATTATCGCGATGTTTGAATCGACGCTGGACCGCATCGTCCAGCTCGCCATCCTGATGCCGGTTGTCGCCGCGCTGGCAGGGAATGCAGGTAGTCAGGGCCTGGCTGTGGCGGTGCGCGCGATTGCCGAGCGCGAATTGCAGGGCAGTGCGCAAGGCCGGGCGATTGTGCGTGAGGGGCTGACCGGGGTTGTCAATGGCGTGTTGTTCGCCATCGGGGTTGGCCTTGTTTCGCTGCTCTGGTTCCGTGATGTTGAGCTGGCGCTGGTGATAGCGGTTGCGATGTTTGCCAGCTTTGTCTGGGCTGGCCTGTCGGGTATCATTGTCCCGCTGGCCCTGCGCAAGGCCGGAGCGGACCCCGCCGTGGCCTCATCGGTGTTCGTGCTGACGCTGACCGACACAATGGCCTTCTTCAGCTTCCTTGGCCTGGCCACACTGATTTTGCTGTAGAATTTCAATGCTCCGGCGCGAGGATTGCACTGTCTGTTCAACTGGATAGAGAATCTGTCCCAAACCGGAGCAGGCGATGGCATCGCATATGCGCACCTCTCGGGCTGGCCTGGACGTCATCATGGCGTTTGAAGGCTTTCGCCCGCGCTATCAGAAGATGCCCAATGGTCATTGGATCATTGGCTACGGGCATGTGCGTGCCCAGAAGGAAGGCACGCAGGTCAGCGCGGCTGAAGCTGAAGCGATTCTTAGGGAGTACGACCTGCCGCCGGTTGAGCGACTGGTGCAGGATACCGTGCTGGCGCCGCTGAACCAGAACGAGTTCGATGCCCTGGTTTCACTGGCTTACAATATCGGTGCGAAGGCCTTCATCAGCTCTGACGTGGTCTCTCAGATCAATGCTGGAAACCGGCTGGCGGCGGCGAGTGCCTTTGATCACTGGAGAAAAGCCCGGATTGGCGGGCGTGTGCAACTGGTCGATGCCCTGGTGCGGCGCCGTGCAACGGAGAAGGCCCTGTTCCTGAAATCCCCCGGAGAAACGCCGATGGCATCGTCACGATTGTACCGGCCTATCCGCGACGAAATCGGTCTGATTGAGCCGCCGAAACCAGCACAAATCACCGTTGAGCGACCTGTGATCGAGGCCCGAAAGACCCCCGAAGAGGATACGAAGAGCGTGCGAATTGCCACCGAAGAAGCCGCTGAATCGGTGCGCCGACGCCTGGTCCGCATCATTGGAGAAGATGCGAGCCTGGCCACGGGGCCGACCGCGGCCTCCGATAGCGACCATACCGATGGCGCGAGCCCGGAAGAAATCACTGCCGCCATCTCGGCCCTGGCCGGGGAAAACGAAAGCGGCGGCCTGGAGCGCTCTGTCTGGCCGCAGCGCGACGATGACATGCCCATGCCACCCTTTGCAAATGAGCAAGGTGAACCGGCAGCCACCCCGACGCGAGAGGTCAACGAGATCAATCGCATTGATGATCTTGAAGAAGTCCACGTGCCGCAGGAAGCGATTGATCGCGCAATCGAACTCAACCGGAAGATCGAGGCGGAGGAACAGGGCCTCTACCGCCTCAGTGCCCTGCCATTTGGCCTGTTCTCGCTCTTTGGTCTGGCTATTGGCGGGCTTGGCGTGGCGGGCCAGCTTGGCCTGTTCGGCGCGCATGACCCGCTGGAGGCCAGCGCTGCGGCCTATATTCCGGCCTTCCTGATGCTGCTCGGTGGCCTGCTCTTTGTCGTGATGACCTATTATTTCATCACGGCCCTGATCGGGCGGGATGACTAGGGCCGGATCTAGAGACATTCCAAAGAGGATGGGTCCTCAGCCTCGATGAGGCCCGGTGGGCGAAATCCTGGACAAGACAGGCTCGGAGCCGCACTAAAAAACGACGTTTGCGAAATAAATTGGAAGCCTATCTGTCCGGCGGCGTCCAGTCGCTTTCAATTGACTTGCGCCGGCTGAGCCGCAGCGCAAACCCAATCGAAACCCCGACCCCGATGGCCACTGTCAAATCGACAATCACGGTCAGCACATCCACCCCGATCGAGAACATCGAGGTGATGAC
>CBDUKI010000259.1:0-3185 GCA_965367765.1 uncultured Henriciella sp. | reverse complement strand
CTTGATGCTGGCCTGGACCACGGGCTTTCCGGGGCTGGAAATGGCCCTTCTGGGCGGTATGATCGGGGCTGGAAGCTTCGGAATCCTGCGCCTGGGGTATCGCAGACTGCGCAGGCGCGAAGGACTGGGGCTGGGAGATGTGAAGCTCATGGCTGGGCTGGGGGCCGCCCTTGGCCCGCATGATTTGCCGCTTATGCTTCTACTGGCCTCACTGAGCTCGCTGGCGGCGGCTTTTGCCGGGGCTTCAGGTCGCCAGGCCCACCGCCTTTCGGCAACCAGACCCTTGCCATTTGGCGCCGCTCTTGCCGCCGCCACCGGCCTGTTATGGATGGCGCGTCACTTGCCAGCCTGAAAGCCCCCTGGCAATTCGCCCAGACGCCGCCGACCGGGCAACACGCTGTTGAACAGTTTCCGACTTACCACTATCACAGGCCGGCGTAGTCCCGGACGAGCTCCAGACAGGCTCCAGATTGATTTCAAGAATACCTCGGACAGGATTTCACGATGACCAAGCCGCTTTCGATCGTCACGCCCAATTCCTGGGAATTCCTGCGCGATGCGATGATCGCACCCACCGGCTTTCGTGAATATGATGCGCGCTGGCAATACCCGCAAGCGATCAACCTGCCCGGGATCACGGCTCTCGGTCTGGGGTTGGGCACGCAGATGCACCTGCGAGGGATCGAGCCTGTCATTGCGGTGGGCAACGATTATCGCGATTACTCCCTGTCGATCAAAAATGCACTGATCCTGGGGCTCATACAGGCCGGCATCGCGGTGCGCGACATCGGGCCGGCTCTCAGCCCGATGGCTTATTTCGCGCAGTTCCATCTTGACGCACCGGCGGTGGCCATGGTGACGGCGTCACACAACCCCAATGGCTGGACCGGCGTCAAGATGGGGTTTGAACGCCCGCTGACCCATGGGCCAGATGAAATGGCCGAACTCCGCGACATCGTGTTGCAGGGGCGTGGAGAACCCCGACCAGGCGGATCCTACGAATTCGTCGACGGGGTACGCGAGGCTTATCTCGATGATCTGGTGGGCGATTTCAGAATGACCCGCAAGCTCAAGGTTGTCTGCGCCACCGGCAATGGCACCGCATCGGCCTTTGCGCCCGAGTTGTTCCGCCGTCTCGGCGTTGAGGTGGTCGAAAGCCACAACCGGCTCGATTACACCTTCCCGCATTACAACCCCAACCCCGAAGCAATGGAAATGCTGCATGACATGAGCGCATCGGTAAAGGCCTCGGGCGCCGATTTCGCCCTTGGCTTTGATGGCGATGGCGATCGCTGCGGCGTGGTCGATGACGAGGGCGAAGAGATCTTTGCCGACAAGGTGGGCGTGATCCTGGCCCGGGAACTGAGCAGGCTCCATCCCGGCTCCACCTTCGTGGCAGACGTGAAATCGACAGGGCTTTTCGCCTCCGATCCGGAACTGCGCGCGCATGGCGCCAAGGCCGATTACTGGAAGACCGGCCATTCCCATATGAAGCGCCGCGTCAAGGAACTGGGCGCGTTGGCCGGTTTTGAAAAATCCGGGCATTACTTTCTCGCCGAGCCGGTGGGCCGGGGATATGATTGCGGCATGCGGGTCGCTGTCGAGATCTGCAAGCTGATGGACCGCAACCCCGACATGTCCATGTCCGACCTGCGCCGCGCCCTGCCCGTCACCTATGCCACACCAACCATGTCGCCCCATGCGGCGGATGAGGAGAAATACGACATCCTCGAGCGGCTGGTGAGCAAGCTCAAGGGCATGACCGAACTGGCGGGCCGCAAGGTGGCGCAGGTTGTCACGGTAAATGGTGCCCGGGTCATTCTCGACAATGGCAGCTGGGGTCTGGTGCGGGCCTCGTCCAACACCCCCAACCTGGTGGTGGTCTGCGAAAGCAGCGAAAGCGAAGCCGAGCTGCGCGCGATCTTTGCAGACATCGACACCGTCATCCGCACCGAGCCCGGCGTGGGAGATTATGACCAGACATTCTAGAGCGTTTGCAGCAGTATCCCGGCACCCGAAGAACCTTTGGGCACAAGGCAGCGAACTGATGGAAGAACTCGGCGACAGGGTCATCGTCATGCCCTATTGCCACGGTCAGTCCTCGACCATGATCAAAAACAGATTGCCAACTATCAGGTGAAGGCGCCGGAAAGCTGCTTTCCGGACCCTTCTTGATGGGCCTGACTCTCTCAGCCGTCAGGCCCGCCAGAACAATGCCGGTATTCCCGCCGTACAGGACAGGTCCGGCGGGTCTTGTGGTGGATGGCCCTGACCCGTTGGCCAGCCGCGGCAACCGATGTTCGCAAGGCCAGTCACCCTCTGGAACCATTCTCCATCTGGAAAATGTGCTTCACAGTGCCGCCCGCCCTGATAGGGTTGCCAATATTTGATCCATCTTTTGTCACTGGGGGCCCCATGCCGCATTCTTTTCTTGTCGTCCTTGCCCTGATCTTCATGATCCAAGCCCAGCCCCTTGCGGCGCAGGACAGCGATCCGGCGCAGGCCCTGCCCGAGATGGCTGAGATCGAACAGGCCTGGCAGCGTCAGGACTATGTCTTTGTGCGCACCGGGCTGGAACGGCTGGCGCGCGAGACCGGCAGCGCGCTGGCGCAATATCGCTACGGACGTGTCCTGTTGGAGGGGCGTGGCGGGCCGACCGAAATTGATGCGGCCGCAGACTGGCTACAAAAGGCGGTGGATCAGAACCATGCCCCTGCCGCCGTCTTGCTGGCCAAGCTCTATCTCAGCGAACTGAAACGGGATGAGCCGCTGAAAATCCAGCGCGACCCGGTGCGGGCAGCGGATCTGCTGGAGCTGGCGGCCGCGCTCGGCCTGGCCGAAGGCCAATATCAGCTGTCGCAGCTCTATGCGGCCGGGCTTGGCGTGGAGCGCGACGACAAGGCGGCGTTCCGCTGGCTTCTGGCCGCCGCCGGGCAACAGCACGCTAAAGCTCAGTTTGCCCTGGCGATGGCCTATTCCAGCGGGCGGGGCACCAGGGAAGACGCCGCCCAGACCATCGAATGGCTGACCCGGGCAGCCGAAAACGGGCACCTGCCAGCGCAATATGCCCTGGCGCGCACCTATGCCCGCGGCGAGAGCGTGCCGCAAAACCCGACCGAGGCGATCGCTTGGTACACCCGCGCCGCCGAGGCCGGGTTGCCCGCAGCGCAGCGCCAGCTGGGGGG
>CBDUKI010000258.1:0-3291 GCA_965367765.1 uncultured Henriciella sp. | reverse complement strand
AAGGGTTGGTTGCAAAAAAAACGCCCGCTGGTCAGACCAGCGGGCGCTTTGAAATCAATCTATCCGGGCTTAGCTCGGAATGGCATCCGCCGTGTCAACGACCACGCCTGGACCCATGGTCGTGCTGATGGCGATCTTCTTGACATAGGTGCCCTTGGCCCCTGATGGCTTGGCTTTCAGAAGCGCTTCGACGAAGGCACGCACGTTCTTCTCGATGGCGTCTTCGCTGAATGAAGCCTTGCCGATACCAGCGTGAACAATACCCAGTTTCTCGACACGAAACTCGACCGAACCGCCCTTGGCGTCCTTGACGGCCTGGCCGACATTCGGGGTGACTGTGCCGACTTTCGGGTTCGGCATCAGGCCGCGCGGGCCCAGTACCTTACCAAGACGACCGACCACAGACATCATGTCTGGTGAAGCAATGACGCGATCGAAATCGCTCTTGCCGTTCTGGATCTCTTCCATCAGGTCTTCAGCCCCGACGAATTCAGCACCAGCAGCCTTGGCTTCATCGGCCTTGGCATCGCGAGCGAACACGGCGACGCGAACGTCCTTGCCCGTGCCGGACGGCATGGACACCACGCCGCGGACCATCTGGTCGGCATATTTCGGGTCAACGCCGAGGTTGACGGCAATCTCGACGGTCTCGTCAAACTTGGCCGTGGCATTGGTCTTCAGGAGCTTTACGGCATCGGCGACGCTGTAGGCTTGATCAGCGACAACAGTTTCAGCCGCGTTACGATATCTTTTTCCAGCCATGATCGTTTACCCCGTCACTTCGAGACCCATTGAGCGCGCGGTGCCCTCAATGATCTTGGTTGCTTGGTCGAGATCGTTGGCATTCAGGTCTGGCAGCTTGATCTCGGCGATTTCGCGGCACTGATCCTTGGTTACCTTGCCAGCTGTCGAGCGGCCTGGCTCTTGCGAGGCTTTCTTCAGTCCGGCGGCTTTCATCAGCAGCGCCGAAGCTGGTGGCGTCTTGATCACGAAGGTGAACGACTTGTCCTGATAATAGTCGATCACGACAGGAAGTTTCAGCGAACGGTCGCCCTTCTCTGTCTTCGCGTTGAACGCCTTGCAGAATTCCATGATGTTGATGCCGCGCTGACCCAGCGCCGGACCGACCGGCGGTGAAGGGTTCGCGCCGCCTGCGAGAATTTGGAGCTTGAGCTGCCCCAGCAGTTTTTTAGCCATATTGGCCTCTCTGGCTTTGCGTGGCCGGTGGTCTTTCGATCCGGCCGCCTGGTTTAGAGGTCTCGTGGTCTGGCTGGCAGGCCTCCCACGAGGTTGAAGTTTCACCCCGTAGGGCGAAGCGCGCGATACACACGAAAACAGGCCAAAGGTCAAGCAGCAGTTGCTGTTGGTCAGCCCGCAGGCTTATTCAATCACCTCTTCGGCGGGCATGATGATTGCCAGGCTGCCATCTTCAAGCTGTTCGACCGTGCCTATCGCCTGTTTCTGCTGGGCCGCCGCGCCATCGCCTATGACCAGGCGCACCGCATAAGCCCGCATACTCGCCGGCAGACCCTCACGTTCGGTTTCGGCAGCAAAATTGATAAAGAAGACGCCATCGCCATCGGCCTGGTAGTTAAGCGTCCAGGCATGCGAGTTGGCCCCGGCCATGGCCACGTTCATGGTCCGGCTAGCACCGTATACAGCCAGGCCCGCACTGCCCGTGGCGCTGAGGTGCAGCAGACCATCATCATAATCTTCGCTGACGACAATGCTCACCGTGCCGCGCCGGCTCGCATCCGCCGGTGCCGGGAAATCATGGCTGAACCGGACCGAAGCTCCCGGCTTTGTTGTCGAAGGCACGGTCTCTGCGATGGGCTTGTCCTGTGCCACGTCCGTCTGCACCACTGGCGAACAGGCGCTGGCCAAGGCTGCGGCCAATGAGGTGACCCAGACAGCTCTCAGGAAATGTACCATATCCATCACCCCTTCCTATTGCACCGTGAAATCATAGCAGGCATCGCCCGGCGGCGTGGCCGTGCCATTGTCACCGGTATTTTCCGCATCATAGGCTTCCACAGTATACTCCCCCGCGCTCAGGTTGACGCTCACGGTTTCCGTATCCGGCAAGAATGCCTGACCGGCTGCGACCACGGTCTGGCCCGACCGGACAATGAAGTCCGGGTCACGGTCCGCGTCGCCGGATGTCTTGGTCAAGGTCAGCGTGCGTGATGCCGAAGACGGGTTGATGAACGTAATGTACTGGCGAACGCCCAGCTTGTTATAGCTGCCGAGATCATCATAGGAGCAGACCTGCACCGCACCACCGCCGACAGTGGCCTGCTTGTAGACCGGCAGGGAAAGCGGCTGGCTACCACCTGGCGGGTTGGGCAGTGAGCCACCATGTGTCTCGCCCACGCCCAGTGGGCCGGTGCCATCAATGTTCTGTCCAGCCATCAAGGCATCGATGGACGCCCCGCTGATGGCCGCATCCTGACGCAGGCGATCCGTGAACGAGAAGATGGTCGTGAAATAAGGCGTGTTCACATAAGCCGGATCCACCAGCGTGTTATAGAGCGGTGCCAACCCGGCAGAGACCGTATCGGCCCCATCATTTGCGCTGTCATAGATGTCATAGAGGATCGATTGTACTGCGCCCTCATTGTACCAGCTGCGGTTCGAGCCGGTATTGTTTTCGACATTTACGCCAAAGCTTTGCGACTGGCCCGCCCCGTAAGTGTCCTGATAGATCACATCATCCAGGATCATTGCTGACAGGGCATTTCCCCAGCCCTCGCCGAACGCGACGCGTGGATCAAGAATATCCGCGGTCGTATGCGATCCACCGATCGAGTCGGAGCGCGAGAGCTGGTCTTCGAAATAGTGCCCAAACTCGTGCACGATAACGTGGCTGTCATACTCATCCGTATCATTGCCTGCCAGACCAAGCACCTTGATCGTCGGCACGCCGTTCACGCGCGTATAGAGTGAAGTGCCAATGTCGCCCGTCGCATCATCATTGCCAGGTCCACCCGGATAGTTCTGCACGCTCCAGAATACCTGCAGGTTCGGAAAACTGATCGCATTATCAACCGCAGCGAAGTCCTGCACGGTCTCATACATGGCATCCAGGATGGCAAATGGGGCCGCCGCGCGCGTGTTGGTATAGCTTTGCGCCGCCATGCTCCAGCCAGAGGGCGCATGCAGGTTTCGGGTTGAATTGGCTGTGCCTGAGCTCGCCAGGCTACCGGCCAGAACATAGGTCGCATTACTATTGGTATTATCGACAATCCGGACATTCCAGCTGGGGCCGGTTGTCTGCTTGACCTCGGCGCG
>CBDUKI010000257.1:0-3338 GCA_965367765.1 uncultured Henriciella sp. | reverse complement strand
AATATTTCCACAACTGGACCGGCAACCGCATCACCTGCCGCGACTGGTTCCAGCTCTGCCTGAAAGAAGGGCTGACCGTATTCCGTGACCAGGAATTCTCCGCCGACATGCGCTCACGCCCGGTGCAGCGCATCAAGGATGTCATCCGCCTGCGCGCCCGCCAGTTTGGCGAGGATGCCGGGCCGCTGGCCCATCCGGTACGCCCGGCGAGCTATGCCAGCATCGACAATCTCTACACCGCCACTGTGTATGAAAAAGGTGCCGAACTGATCCGCATGCTCAAGACGATGATCGGTGACGAGGCGTTCGCCCGCGGCATGCAGACCTATTTCGACCGCCATGACGGCACGGCCACGACCATCGAGCATTTCTATGCCTGTTTCGAGGATGCCAGTGGGCAGGATCTCAGCCATTTCCGCCGCTGGTATGCCCAGCCCGGCACGCCAACCCTGACCGCCGAGGAAGACTGGGACGAAGCCAAGGGCGAGCTGACGCTCACCCTGACGCAGACCAATCCCAAGACGCCGGGCAATGACCATCCCGAGCCCTTGCCGATGCCGATCCGCCTTGCCGCGTTCAATCCGAACGGTGACAAGCTGGCCGAGCAGACCCTGCTGGTCGAGGGCGAAAAGACCGTCTGGACGCTGGACAGTCAATCGGCCCGGCCTGTCCTGTCTTTGAATCGCGAATTCTCCGCCCCGATCCGCCTCGACCACAAGGTTGACGACGCGACGCGCCTGGCGACGGCGCGCCTTGATGATGATGCCTTCAACACGTTCAACGCGCTGCAAGCCCTGGTCCTCAAGGACATCCTGGCCATGGCCTATGATGGCAAGGCCAGCCCGGACGCAGACCTGGTCTCGGCCATTGGCGGGGCCGTGCGCAGCAATGGCGACGACCCGGCTTTTGCCGCCCTGCTGACCCGTTTGCCAGATGTCGGCGAGCTGTTCCTCGAACATGTCCCGGCGGACCCGGCAGCCCTGAAACAGGCGCGCCACAAGCTGCAACAGGCGCTGGGCAAGGACTTGGCGAGCGACCTGTCGCGCATCCTGGCCGAACCGTCGCCAGCGCCCTTCAATCCGGGCGTGGAACAGGCCGCCATCCGGGCTCTTCGCGGCGCGATGATCACCCTGCTGTCGAGCCAGGGCACGCCGCAGGCCAACCAGCAATTGGCTGACCTGTTCGCAGCCGCGCCAAACATGACCGAAAGCCTGGCTGCGCTGCGCGCCCTGTGCGCGGGCGATGCGCCTGAAAAAGCCGCCGCGATCAGCGCTTTCGAGACCAGATGGTCGGACAATGAACTGGTCATGGACAAATGGTTTGCCGTGCAGGCCGCCACTGGCAGCCCGGAAGACGTCGCGGCGCTGCTGGCCCATCCGAAATTCGAGCTTGGCAACCCGAACCGCGTGCGCTCTGTCGTTGGCGTCTTCGCGATGCAAAACCTCGCCGCCTTCCACGCCAGCGATGGGGCTGGTCACACACTGGTTGCCGAAATGATCGCCAAGGCCGACAAGCTGAACCCGGCACTGGCTGCGCGTCTTCTGCAATCATTTGAACAGTGGCAGTCGCTTGAACCCGTCGCCCGCAAGAGCGCCCGCGCTGCGCTGGAATTCCTGCGCGAAAAATCGCTTTCCAAGAATGCTGCAGACATTGTGACTCGCTCATTAGGAGAGTTGCAAACTTAACCGAACCAGCCGATTGGTTAACCAAACTTGAACCTTGCACGCCCTATCAAGCAAGCATGTTTAGCGGGTGTGCGGGTATTCGGGGCGGAAAACGGCGGTGTTCAGGCGAAAGACCAAATCAAGACAGTCAACGCGGAAACCGATCAGTTTCACCGCGGCGATCGGCCTGACTTTTCTGGTCGAAGCCTTTGCGCTTGGCCTCATCGCCTACAACGAACGGCGCGACAAGGCCGCGCTTGCGCAGGTCGTCTCTCAACGTGAGGCACTGGCCATCTCGGAACGCATCATCGGCAAGGCCGACACGATTGAGCAGACCCTGGCACTTGGCTACCAGGCCGGTTGGGGGCCACAGGCAACGGCCGGCAAGCATGATGATCTCGATGGCGTGGTCTCGCTCGCCGACGCCCTGACGGCCCCGCAAGGGTCAAGACTGTGGGCGGCTGGTGAAACCGCTTCGATCATCCTGGCACGCGGGCAGACCGTTGGCCTGTCAGCGCAAGGCGACCTGATCATTGTTCACACACCGACGCAGGGCGCAGCCCGCCTCGGCCTGGTCAAAGCCGATCACTGGCTGCCAGATGCCATCGGCGAGCGCAGCTTCTATATCGCCCCAGAGGCCGTCAATGGCGTCGAGACCGTTGCCCCGCGCACGACACTTGCCTGTACCGCCCTGCCCCATTCGAGCATTTCAGCATGCGTCCAGTCTGTGCGCGCGCCTTTCGGCTGGCGGGATCTGGTCGGGTACGGGATCTATGCCTTATTGCTGGCCGGTCCGGCAATTGCCGCGCTTGGCCTGATCCGCATGATCCAGAGCGGGGCCAGCGAGAAAGAGGCCTTTGAAGGCCAGGCCACCCGCGCCGGGCGGGTGCTCAGTACGGTGCTGCAAGAGGCCAAGGCCGGGTTCTGGTCATGGAACCAGGAGCGGAACGAATTCTGGCTCAGTGCAGAAGCCGCCAAGCTGGTTGGCGCACAGCGCGAAGGCTTCTACCGCGCGGGTGCCCTTGATACGCTGATCCTGCCGGAACACCTGGAGGCCGTGCGCCAGGCCATCGCGACCCTGCCTGAGCGGGGTTATATTTCGCAATCCTTCGCCAATCACGACCGCACGATCTGGATTGATATGCGTGGCCGCCCGGATGAGAAAACCGGGGAGTTGAACGGTATCCTGCTCGACATGACCGAGATGCGAGCCGCCGTCGCCCGGACCAAGCGCGCCGAACAGCGGTTGAGGACGGCCCTTGAGGGCTTTTCCGGCCCGTTCGCGCTGTGGGATGCGCGCAAGCGGATCATCTATTGGAACCGCGCCTTTGCCACGGCGTTCGGCCTGCAGGATACGCTGCGCGTCGGCATGGGGTATGACACGGTTTCGATGACCCAGGCTGCCGGGATTGTCGACCGGCGCATCAGCAAGGATACCAAGGGCTCTGTGATTGTGCGTGTGCGATCCGGGGTGTGGTACAAGATGGTCGAGCGCAAGACCGACACTGGCGGACTGATCAGCATGGGTCTGGACGTCTCTGCAGATGTCCAGAACGAGGTCGAACTGACCCGTCAGCAAGAACACCTGCGCAAGCTGGTGCTCGAGCTTGAGCGGTCCGAAGGCCATGCCGGTGAGCTGGCCCGCAAGCTCAATGAAGAAAAACTGCGGGCCGA
>CBDUKI010000256.1:0-3354 GCA_965367765.1 uncultured Henriciella sp. | reverse complement strand
GGCATGATCCGTACCAGCTGCCCGGCTTTGACATAGGGGCAGACCAGCCAGTCCGGCGCGATGACGACGCCGAAACCCTGGGCCGCCGCCAGTAGCAGAGAATCGGCCGACGAGCTGCGGAACCGCCCATCTACCCTGACCGAACGCTCCTCACCGCTATCGACATGTTTCAGCGTCCAGTTCTGGTTCTGCATGGATTGACGGAACACCAGGCATTCATGGTCGCTGAGGTCTTCAGGGGTTTTCGGGGCGCCATGCTTGTCAAGATAGGCCGGCGCGGCCCAGATGCCGCGATAGGCTGACATGACGCGCTTGGCCATCAGGCTGGAATCGGTCAGCTCGCCAAACCGGAACGCCAGGTCGACGCCCTCGGCCACCAGGTCCGTATACGTATCATCGGTAATCAGGTCGACGCGCACATGCGGATACATTTCCAGGAAGGTGCGGATCTCCGGTTGCAGCACAGAGGTGGCGAATGAGCCTGGGGCGCTGATCCGCAACATGCCGACCGGTTCATTGTCGAGGCCGCGCGCTTCCAGCTCTGCCTCTTCGAAATCAGCCAGGATATCGCGTGCACGCGCATAGAATTTGGTTCCGGCCTCGGTCAGGCTGAGCGAACGTGTGGTGCGGTGGAACAGTTCTGCACCAAGCTGGTGTTCCAGGTCCTGAATGCGTCGTGACACGGTTGGCTGGCCCATGTCGAGGTCGGCCGCCGCACGTGAGAAGCTGCCAGCATCCGACACGCGCATAAACAACCGCATCGCATCCAGTCTATCCATCTCGTCACCTCGTCCTATTCGCGATTTGCATGGGGTATATGGGAAATGTGCCAGTTCAGAAACAAGAGGGGTAGGTCCAGATAGTGTCCAAGCAAGACGGCAGGGATGTCCATTAGCTCTTGAAAGGATCAATTTTGGCCAAGTTCAAATTACATACACCCGAGACCGCCCCAGAGGGGTCGCGTGAATTCATCGCGGGTGTGAACAAGAAAATGGGTTTTGTTCCAAGCCTTTACGCCATTCTGGCGGAAAACCCGGCAACTCTGAACGGCTATCTCGCCGTGGCTGAAGCGGTTGGCAAGTCCGGCCTGACCGGCCTTGAACAACAAATCGTGTTAATCACGGCCAGCGTGGTGAACGAGTGTCACTTTTGCGTTGCTGCACACTCCGCCATGTCTGAAGGCGAGGGGCTCGACATGGCGATCATTGCGGCCATTCGCGAAGACCGACCCATCGACGATACCCGCCTGGAAGCGCTGCGTGTGTTTACCAAGAAGGTTGTCGTGGATCGTGGTTTTGTCTCTGACTGCGATGTTGATACATTCCTCAAGGCAGGGTGGACCCAATCCGCTGTTCTGGCTGTGATCCTGGCCATCGCGCTGAAAACGATTTCAAACTATACCAATCATGTCGCTGAAACGCCGTTGAACGAAGCGTTCCAGGGCCATGCCTGGACCCCGGTGAAATCAAACTAGCCTCGGTGGGCCACCCGATCATGCCTTGATCGGTGCGGCCCGCCCGAATGACACAATTCTCCCAAAAACGTGACCCCGGATCACGCGCCTGTTCATGGTGTGAATGGCCAAAGGCGCCTATTTCCGAGGGCACAAGGAGGGTAACATGACAGACAAGATAAAAACCTACCTACCTAATCTCATCGCGGTCATTGCCTCGCTGGTTTTCCTCGACAGCCTGCGTTTCAAGTTCACCAATGCGGTGGAAACACAGGTCATCTTCGGAAAGCTTGATGCCTGGGCGGCGAGCCTGGGGGCAGGCGGCCTGTTCGCGCAGACCGGCCTGTTCAGCCAGTATG
The DNA here is from genome assembly GCA_965367765.1 of uncultured Henriciella sp. Lineage (GTDB taxonomy): Bacteria > Pseudomonadota > Alphaproteobacteria > Caulobacterales > Hyphomonadaceae > Henriciella. The sequence goes on along the minus strand of CBDUKI010000256.1, from coordinate 1,542 downwards.
TGATTGGTGGGGCGGAGCTTGTCGCTTCAACCTGTTTCCTGATCGGCATTCTTCCGGCGTTCAGGCGGTTGCAGGCGCTGGCGGCGTTGATTGCCGTGGCCGTTATGTCCGGCGCGATCAGCTTTCACCTGTTCACGCCTCTGGGCGTTGACCCGAACAATGATGGCGGTGGCCTGTTTGCCATGGCCGTGGTCGTCTGGGTGGCCTCCATAGGGATGCTGGTGATCCGTCGCAGGGATCTGTTTGCCATCGTGTCAGGGGTGCGGGCCGCGCTCATTCCCCCAACTTCATCAAACTCATAGGTATCCAAAATGAAACTCAACCTGACAAGAATCCAGACGATCATCATCGCCGCGACGGTTGCCGCTGTCCCGATGGTTGTCGCCACCCAGCCAGCCTATGCCGACAAGGCGCAGACCTATACTGGCCGGTTCTCGAACCTTGCCGTGCAAGGCTATGATCCGGTGGCCTATTTCACCGACGGCAAGCCGGTCAAAGGCGAGAAGGACTTCACCACCACGTATCAGGGGGCTGAATACCGCTTTGCCAGCGCTGAAAACCTGGCTGCGTTCACGGCTGATCCAGCCAGATTTGCGCCGCAATATGGTGGTTATTGTGCCTGGGCCGTTTCCCAGGGCAAGACAGCCAAGGGTGATGCAAAGTATTGGGCGATCGTCGATGACAAGCTTTATCTGAACTATAATCGCAGCATCCAGAAGGATTGGGACAAGGACCGCGAAGGCTTCATCACCGCCGCCGACCAGCACTGGCCAACCGTTCTGGAAGACTAACGGATTGAATTTTGTTAATTAAACAGAATTCATTACTTAAACTTCACTTCGTTAACTTGCCTTAAGACTTGTGTTGCGAGCAAACAACACTTGTAGAAAAGAGTGAGTACTAAGTGCGCTTTTAACGTGCGCTCGCCTGGGTGACACCCGATCTATGGCGGGCGCACATGCGCAAGACAGGAGATAATAAAATGAAAAAGTTTCTTCCCGCACTGCTGGCCGCCGGCGCTGTCGCCGTTTCACCAGCCGCTTTTGCCGAAGGTTGGTATGCTGACATTGGCTATACACACAGCTCAGCTGATTCAGACCTCGGTGACATCGATCTCGGCGCCATCTCCGCACGTGGCGGATATGACATCACTGAGAATTTCGCTGTTGAGCTGGAAGGCGCATTCGGCGTGGCCGACGAGGATATTCTTGGAGCCAATGTCGAGCTGAACTACCTGATCGGTGCTTTCGGCAAGGCGCAGGTGCCGGTGTCTGACCGTGTTGACCTGTTTGCCCGTGCTGGCGTCGTGAATGGCGAGATTGAAGCTTCAGGTGGCGGTTTCAGCGCCTCAGACAGCGAAACCGGTTTCGGCATCGGTGTCGGTGGCACCATGGACCTGGCCAATAACTTCTACCTGCGTGGCGACTATACCCGCTACGACATTGAAGAATATGAAGCTGATGCCTTCACGATTGGTGTCGGCATGAAGTTCTAGGCCCTGCCTGAACATTACTTCGAAAGCCCCTGCACCTCAGTGCGGGG
>CBDUKI010000255.1:0-3376 GCA_965367765.1 uncultured Henriciella sp. | reverse complement strand
ACCTTGCTTTCGATCTGCGACACGGCAAAGTCGCGCGTGCGCTCGTCGAAATCTTTCGGGGCGAAAGTGATATAAAGAAACAGACTGGCGAACACTGCAGCGCCAATCATTGTCAAAACGATATTTGCGACCCGCAGTTGAGACAAAGTCATATATCAGCCTTCTTCAGACATATCAGCCTAATTGTTTTAGAGTTTTTGTCTAATGTCCGCGCCTGACCTGAAGCGGACACTGACAAATACCATTTGATATTGCGGTTGGGACACCCACACCAGGTTCGCGAGCCTTGTTGGTTTGCTTCGCATTCAAACCGCACGGTTCGCGCCACGACAGCCCCCTGCCGTCACCAAGGGCGGCGAAATGAAGGACGAGTGGTTTGGAGTGATTGATAAAGTTACAGGCCGTCATCCGCTCTAGGCGAACAGTTCCAACGGGTCTTTTCCGGCTTCGGATTCGCGAAAGCCGAGGGCGCTGAACGTCTCTTTCATCGTGCCGGACAATGGCGCTTGCACGACAAGCGGTTTGCCGTGGGCACGCGGGATGACGAGGGCACGGGCATGCAGGTGCAGCCCCTTGCCGACGCCTTGCGGGGCCTCGCGCGCGGTCTCGTACTTCGTGTCGCCAAGAATGCTGGTGCCCAGTTCATGCATGTGGAAGCGTAGTTGGTGCATGCGCCCGGTCTGCGGTTTCAGGGCGACCCAGGCGGCCTTCTGCCCGGCGGTTGAGACCGTGGCATAATCGGTAATCGCATGCTTGGAGACCCTGTCGCCATGTGCGCCGAGGACCATGCGCTCGCGCCCTTCCGGCCCTTCGCCCTTGCGCATCCAGCTACGCAACTGGCCCGCCATCGGCTTGGGTACACCAACGGTGACGGCCCAGTAGATCTTGTCCATGTCGCGCGAGCGGAACAACTCACCCAACCGAGCAGCCGCCGCCGGATGACGCGCAATGACCAGCAGGCCGGACGTGTCCTTGTCGAGCCGGTGGACCAGGCGCGGGCGATGTTCGCCATCGCTCAGCGCGTCCAGCATGCCATCAATATGGCGGCCCTGTTTCGTGCCGCCCTGCACGGCGATCCCGGCGGGCTTGTTGAGCACGAACATGTCTTCATCTTCGTGGATGATCAGAGGGCGCAGGAAAGCCAGCGCCTTGCTGTCTGGCTTGTTTGGTGCGGCCCACGGTTCGCCGGATTTGCTTGTCTTGGACTTGAAGGGCGGCAGGCGCACCTCCATGCCTGCGGCGAGCCGCGTATTGGCCTTGGCGCGCGCGCCATCAACCCGGATCTGACCGGTACGTAGCAGCTTTTCCAGCTCGCCCTGGGTCATTGGCATCCGGCGCTTGACCCAGCGATCGAGGCGCACGTCCGCCTCCTTGGCGCTGACTGTTTCGGTGATGACCTGCCCGCTCATGCCCAGATACCCCGCATCACGGCGAAGAGACCGGCAAACGCCCCGACAGAGCCGGCAAGGTTGGCCGTCATATAGGCCACGGCGCGGGCGGTGTGACCGTCCATCAAAAGCTCGACCGCATCCTTGGAGAAGCTGGAGAAGGTCGTGAAGGCGCCGAGAAACCCGACCCCGACCAGCAACCACAGAGCCTGGTCACCACCGGCACTGCGCCCGGCCAGAAAGGCCGCCAGCACGCCCATGATGCCCGAGCCGAGTACATTGACGATCAGCGTCGCCCAGAAGCCCTCGACCCCACCATGGTGGACCACGGCCAACCCGGTGCCATAGCGCGCCATCGCGCCGACTGCGCCGCCCAGAGCGACAAGAAGAAATCCGATCATCATCGCCCCTCCATACGCCGCCCCGCCGCAAAAGGACAGGGGCCTCGTCCAGCCTGTTCCAGGAGCCGATATAACACGGCCGGGCAATTCCAGCAGGCATCTTTGCCAAACCCGCGGACTGGTATACCTGTTCAGGCACAGACCATTACAACTCTGGGGAGGCTTGGCATGTCAGAGGCCACAAATGCGACCACGACGAAAGGATTTCTCGGCTGGGTTGAACGAACGGGCAATAAGCTGCCTGACCCCGTCTTCATCTTCTTTTACCTGATTATCGCACTGGTCGGCATTTCCGTCGTCTGCGACCTGCTGAACGTCTCGGCCCTGCACCCGACACAAGTTGGCCCGGACGGCGCGCCCAAGGTGGAACATTCCGTCAGCCTGCTCTCACCAGAGAACATTCAGCGCCTTTGGGTCGATATGCCCAAGACCTTCACCCACTTCCACCCGCTTGGTTATGTCCTGGTGGTGATGCTGGGCGCCGGGGTGGCTGAACGCTCGGGCCTGTTTGCCAGTGCCATTCGCAGCGCCGTCCGCTCGGCTCCGAAAGCCATGCTGACCCCGCTGGTCGCGCTTGTCGCGATGCTGTCCAACCACGCTGCCGATGCCGGTTATGTCGTGATGATCCCACTCGCGGCGATCATCTTTGCCTCGGCTGGGCGTCACCCGCTGGCCGGGATCGCGGCCGCCTTTGCGGGCGTGTCTGGCGGCTTTTCGGCCAACCTTGCACCGGGCCAGCTTGATGCGCTGTTGTTCGGGATCACTGAAACGGCCTATGGCGTCAGCAATATTGATGGCGGCTGGACGATGAACATTGCCGGCAACTGGTATTTCATCGCGGCCCTGTTGCTTATCTACCTGCCCGTGATCTGGCTGGTCACAGACAAGGTGATCGAGCCACGCCTGGGTAAATGGTCACCGGATGAAGGCGCTGACACGAAGAGCTATGGTAACGAGAATCAGGCCCTGACGGCTGACCAGAAGAAGGGCCTGCGCAATGCCGGGCTTGCTGTTCTGGGCGTGTGTGCCCTGTGGGCGGCGATGACGTTCGGCCCCGGCACACCGCTGCTGAATGATGGACCTGAAATGGCCGGCGCGCCTTGGTACACGGTGGCTGGGCCCTTCTTCAAATCGCTGGTGGCAGGCTTCCTCGTCCTGTTCCTGGCCGCAGGCTGGGCCTATGGCGCAGCCGCCAAGACGATCAACAATCACCGTGACCTCGTCGATATGATGGCCGAAGCGATGAAAGACCTTGGCTATTATCTGGTCCTGGCCTTTGCCGCCGCACATTTCGTCGCCATGTTCGGCTGGTCCAACCTTGGCCTGATCAGCGCCGTGCATGGCGCCGGGGCGATCCAGTCCAGCGGCCTGCCGCTGCCAATGGTGCTCGGCATGATCGTCATTTTCTCGGCCATGCTGAACCTGTTCGTCGGCTCGGCCAGTGCCAAATGGGCGTTGCTCGCCCCTGTCCTCGTGCCGATGCTGATGCTCCTCGGCATCAGCCCGGATGGCGCGACGGCGGCCTATCGCGTTGGCGATGGGGCAACCAATATCATCACCCCGCTCATGGTCTACTTCCCACTGATC
>CBDUKI010000254.1:0-3466 GCA_965367765.1 uncultured Henriciella sp. | reverse complement strand
CGGACAGGCCGACTGGCTCTGTCCAATTGGCATCAGCCTGGGCCATCGGCCCGAACGTGCGGTTAAGTGCGATCGTCACGAAGACCAGGGCCACTGTGAGCACCGCATAGAAGTTCAGCCCAATCGTCTGGAACAGAACGGTGAACGGAGCCTCCACACCATTGGCTTCCATCAGGCCGGCAATATAGCCCCCCCAGCCATTGAACAGGATCAATACGCTGATCGGCGCGCAGGTGGAATCGATGATATAGGCGAGACGCGCACGTGACACTTTCAGCCGGTCGAACAAAGGGCGCCCGAGGACGCCGCTCGCCAGCAGGCTGACATTGGTTTCGACAAAGATCAGCACACCGCTGATCGCCGTGACCAGCCCGGCCCGGCGAGGCGTCGAGGCGAGGCCCGTTGCGTGCAGCTTCTCGACCATGGCCGCGATCCCGCCGGAACGCTGCATATAGGCGATCAGCGCCCCAATGATCAGGCAAAACAGCAGGATGCGCGTATTGCCCGCGCTATCAAACACGCTCACCGCGCGATCAATGCTGCCAAGCGCGCCAAGAAACGGATTGAACCCGGCCACCAGCGTCTCTGACAACCAGATCGCCAGCCCCAATGCCCAGTAGACATTTCGCGTCCAGATCGCCACGCCAAGCGCGGCAACCGGCGGAAGGATGGTCAGCCAGTCCAACTCAGTTCAACACGTCCGGCGAGACAACATCTGCCGCTCGGGCCGCCTCAACCTCGCGCATCAGGCGCATCATGTTGCCACTCCAGATCTTGGCGAGGTCTTCCTCTGTATAGCCAGCTTCCAGCAAGGCTTCGGACACACGCGGCAGGGCGGCAACATCGCTCATGCCGACAACACCGCCGCCGCCATCCCAGTCCGCCCCCATGCCGACATGATCCGGCCCGACCAATTCAAGCATGTAGAGCATGTGCTCCATGAATTTTTCGAAGCTGGACCGAGGGGCCGGGTGGACCTTTTCCAGCTCGATACGGGCCGCGCGATACTCGGCCCGCATGGCTGGCGTCATCGCAGCCGGGGCTGTGTCGAACTGGGCGTTCAGGTCTTCCAAGGCTGCCTGGCGCTCCGGCGAAGGCTCAAGTTTCTCAAGATACGCCCCAAGCGCGTTGACCTGGATCACGCCGCCATCTTCAGCAATCGCCAGCAACAGGTCATCCGGCAGGTTGCGTGGATGGTCATAGATCGCCTTCGGGCCACTATGCGACAGGATGATCGGCGTGGTCGATAGAGCCATCATGTCGCGCACAGAATCGTCAGAGGCGTGACTGCCATCAAGGATCAAGCCAAGACGGTTAGCTTCACGCACCAGCTCTTCGCCCAGCGGGCTAAGCCCATCATAGGCCGGTTCGATGGACGTGGCGCTATCAGCAAACTGGTTATTGGCAAAGTGGACCGGGGCAATCATCCGCAGGCCCGCAATATAATAGGTCTCCAGCTCAGAAATATCCTCACCCAGCGGATAGGCATTTTCCATGCTCTGGAAGACGACCTTCTTGCCATCCGCTATGATCCGGTCAGCATCGTCGGCGGCGAAGGCCAGCTCGACCTCGTCGGCATATTTGGCGGCAAACTCACGGATCGCCATCTGCCGCAGGACGGCTGAATTGCGCGCCGACGCGTAGGATTGCGGTGTCAGCGGCCCCTGGTTTGTATAGATCACCCAGAAACCACCATCGAGGCCGCCTTCATTCATGCGCGGCAGGTCAACCTGGGTACCGTCCTTTTCATAAACGCCGCGCGCTGAAAACGTGTAGTCTTCATTGTGAAAGAAGGCTGGCGTATCGAGGTGGCTGTCAAACACGACGAGGCGATCATGCAGAGACGCGGTGCTAGACGGTTCAGCCGGAGCCTGAGGCTCGATAATGCTGCCTGCGCCCTCTTCCGGCTGACTGCAGGCGCCCAGTGCCAGTGCCATCGTGCATCCCAGGAAAAATCTATTCATTCATATCTCCATCAGTTCGCGCCACACCACCAGAACCCGCAGGCCAATGCAAGCCAATGTGTTGCCAACGCTACAGCCACACTACTGCCTGTACGCCAATGAAGCGGGCCATGCGAGCGAGTTCGGCCTCAAGCCTCGCCTGGCGCGCGGGAGGCCACTTTACGCCCGGTTCCGGCCACAGGCGGATGACCGTCAATTGCCCGGCCTTGCGGTCGGCCTTGACTTCGATCCGCCCAACAAACCGGTCGCCTTCCAGGATCGGATAGACATAATAGCCCCAGCGCCGTTTGGCAGCAGGCACAAACATCTCAACCGTATATTCAAAGCCGAACAGGCGGGCCAGGCGTTTGCGGTCACGAATGACCGGGTCGAACGGATTGAGGATACGCAGGCGCGAGGTCGGTGCCGGGGCGTTGGCGAGCCGGGTTTCGATATCGCCCGGTGCCCAGGCCTTGACCCGACTGCCATCGGTGCAGGTAATCTCGACCGGTACGAGTCCTGCTTGGTTGGTGCCAACCCAGTCGTGCACCTCACGATTGTCAACGGCATCCCAGAAGCGCTGGATATCACCTTCCGAGCCGAAAGCCATGCGCTTGAGCGCGCCGTCACAGAGCCAATTGACCTGGTCTTCATCGCTGATTTCTGCCTCGCGAAGATGGTCGGGAATCACCCGTTCGGTCAGGTCGTAGAACTTGGTGAAGTTCTCGCGGTGCGACGTCGATAGCTCACCGGCATACCACATATAATCCAGCGCCAGCTTGTGCGGCGGGCGCTTCCACATCTGCTTTGGGCCTTCAACCTGCGTGTCAAACGCCTTGGTCGAGAGCGGCCCTTCGGCGCGGATACGGTCCTTAATGGCATTGCGACCATCTTTGTCGAGCATGCCGCGATGCCATTCCCAACCACGCACCTTCTTCTCCAGCCGCCTGAGCTGGCGCTGCCACATCGGCCAGGTCTCGATCGGCAGGACAGACGCATCATGGGTAAAATGTTCGAACACACCGCGATGGGTGGCCATCAGCTTGTTCAGCATCGGCTCGCGATAGTTCTGGTTGCGGCTCCACAGGATATGGTGATGGGCGCGAGCGACGACCCGGATCGTATCAAGCTGGACGAAACCAAGCTGGGTGATCAGACGCGGCAGGTCGAGCGGCCCAGTCGGCACCTGGGCCAGGCCTTGCGCGTCCAGCCACAGGCGCCGTGCATCCCGGTTGGAGATCACGCGCGCGTTCATGACGCCGATGCGTGCTGGCGATCACTCATTCGTCGCCTGGATGCTGTCCAGATAGAACAGCAGGGAGTCGACATGGCGTGGTTCGAACTGCCATTCGGGCATGTCAGGATGGTTGACGACAATGCCGGACAGGAGTTGCGCACGCAGGCTTTCAAGCTCGAGCTGTTGTGACAGGTCACGGAAGTTTGGCGCGCTGGGATGAGGGCTGTTGCCTGTCGTGCCTATGGCATGGCAGCCCTGGCAGAGATTTTCCGCCATCGCCTCGCCT
>CBDUKI010000253.1:0-3472 GCA_965367765.1 uncultured Henriciella sp. | reverse complement strand
GCCGCCAAACCTATCTCGATTTCCATCGCGATGTCGGCGCCTCAGTCGAAGAGGCCAACGCGTTGCTGTCCGCCATGGTGCGCCAGAACGATTACAAGGAAGCCATCAAAGCGTTTCTCGGCAAGCGCCCAGCCAAGTGGACCGGCCAGTAAGTCTCAGAGCTGAAACACCTTGGATGGCTTGAACCGCCCGGCCCGGACCTCGCCGAGCGCCACGGCCTGCGCGTCACACACGGTCAGGGCCATCCGATCATCCGGGTCTGAGGCCTTCTCTGCCCGCCACTGCTCGACCACGTGCGGCATCAGAATAATCTCACGGCCCTGGCGCAGGTCAGCCATGTCTGACGTGTCGATGGCAATTTGTGGAATGTCATCGAGCACGGTCTGCAGCGGCGACAGGGCGGCCATCAGGCGCTCGGGCGCTTCGGCCATGCCTTCCAGGGCGGACAGGGTGATGGCATTACCTTCATCCATCGGGCCGACCCGGGTGCGGCGCAACTGGCTGACATGGCCTTCTGCGTTTAGGGCGGCGGCAATATCACGGGCCATGGCGCGCACATAGAAGCCCTTGCCTGAAACCACGCGGATGACGGCATGGTCCGGGTCAGGCATATCGACCAATTCGGCCTCATAAACCGTCACTTCACGGGACGGTATCTCGAACGTCTCGCCATCGCGGGCCAGGTCATAGGCGCGCTCGCCAGCCACTTTGATGGCTGAGTATTTCGGCGGCACCTGTTGAATGTCACCAACAAAACTCGGCAGGATCGCTTCAACCTGTGCGCGGGTTGGGCGCACATCGCTGCGGGCAATGACTTCACCTTCCTTGTCCTGGCTCGCCGTGGAGGCGCCCCATTCGATGGTGAACACATATTCCTTGTCGCAATCCATTGCCCATTGTGCGGTCTTGGTCGCTTCACCGAAGGCAATCGGCAGGATGCCATCGGCCAGTGGGTCCAGCGTTCCGCCATGTCCGGCTTTCTGGGCATTGTAGAGCCGTTTGAGAATGCCGACGACCTGGGTTGAGGTCACATCCACCGGCTTGTCGACGGCCAGCCAGCCATGAACCGGATTGCCCTTGCGTTTGCGCTGTCTGCCCATGCGTATCTCCATTGTCCTGCCGCCGCGGCTCGAACGCGGAACGGGGGTCAGTCAAGCCGCGCGAGTTAGAGGGGAAGCTGCGAACGGTCAAGCATCAATGCCTGTGTCAAAACCAGCGCCTCCCTGAACGGATTGAACCTGTCACCAGTGCTTGACTCTTGGCCCCTGATCGGGTTTTAGAGCCCGCTTACACGGGTCGGTGTGGAACTGCCGTTGCAATCGTGGGTCGCTGCCCACCAGTCCACGTCAAAGATTGGAATATGCCATGTCACGTCGTCACACGACGAAATACAAGATTGATCGCCGGGTTGGCGAGAATATCTGGGGTCGCCCGAAATCCCCATTCAACAAACGCCCGAACAAGCCAGGACAGCACGGCCCGAACCGCCGCAGCAAAGTCTCTGACTTCGGCATGCAGTTGATGGCCAAGCAGAAGCTGAAATTCTACTATGGTGACATCACCGAGAAACAGTTCCGCAAGACCTTCGAAGAAGCGTCTCGCCGCAAGGGCAACACGGCCGAGAACCTGATCGGTCTGCTCGAGTCCCGTCTCGACGCCTTCGTTTACCGTTCGAAGTTCGTGCCGACGATTTTTGCGGCGCGCCAATTCGTCAACCACGGCCACGTCACCGTGAACGGCGTCAAAACCAATATCGGCTCCTACCGCCTGAAGCCAGGCGACGTTGTCCAGGTTCGCGAAAAGTCTCGCAACATGGCGCTGGTCCTCGAAGCGCTTGGTTCGCCAGAGCGCGACCTGCCGGAATATATCGAGGTCGAGCCGAAGACCATGACCGCGACCTATATCCGTATGCCTGAACTGTCAGACGTACCTTACCCGGTCCAGATGGAACCTGCCCAGGTGGTCGAATACTACTCGTCCTAGGTCAGTTCACGACTTGCACTCTTGCAAAAGCCGCGCTGTCATGGCGCGGCTTTTTCGATTCTGAACAGGAGCCCCGTGCATGAGCCAGCCATCCTTCGCCGATGTCCGAAAGGCCCTGATCGCTGCCCCCGGCAAGCCGTTTGACCTTTCATCGCACGACACTGGCAACCGGACACTGTTTGCCGACAAGAAGCTGGCCCGCATCAGCCTGCGCAAGGATGCCGCCGTCATCGACGAATTGCAGGACAAGCTCTATGCCAATGGCGATCGCGCCCTGCTGGTCGTGCTGCAAGGCATGGATACGTCAGGCAAGAGCGGGGTGATCCGCAACGTCTTTGCGCGCACCAGCCCGCTTGGCCTGCAGGTCGAGGCTTTCAAGGCGCCCAGCAAGACAGAGCTTGCCCATGACTATCTCTGGCGCATCCACGACGCGGTTCCGCGCAAGGGCCGGATCGGCATTTTCGACCGTTCCCACTATGAAGACGTGCTGGTCGTCAAGGTCCGCAATTTTGCCGCACCGGAAGCCATCGAGCAGCGTTATGAACAAATCAACGCCTTCGAAAAGCACCTGACCGAGAACAAGGTCACGATCCTTAAATTCATGCTCAATGTCGGCTATGAAGAACAGGGCATCCGCCTGCAAGAGCGGATTACCGAGGAGCACAAGCGCTGGAAGTTCAATCCGGCTGACCTGGAAGACCGCCGACTGTGGCCGGAATTCATGCAGGCCTATGAAACCATGGTGCAGCACTGTTCGACGAAGCATGCCCCCTGGTATATCGTGCCGTCGGACAGCCGGACGCGCCGCAATGCGATGATTGCCCGGATCATTCGCGATGAGCTGGAAAAGATGGACCTGCAATGGCCAAATCCCGGCCACCGCCTTGAGGACCATGATTTCGACTAGGCACAGGCCGGATGGCAATCCACCCGGCCCGTTTTGGGCTAGCTATGGATGCGGACCGACCCGCCGGATGACTTGTCGATATCGGTTTCCGACGGGCCGCCATAGACATTGATCCCACCGCCGGATGAAGCATCGGCGGTGACCTGGTCGCTGGCATGAATGTCAATCTCGGCACCACTGGAAACATCCGCATCACCGGTTTGACAAATCAGCTGGCGCGCGCTGATCTCGGCCCCGGATGAACTGTCGGCGCTGACATGGCGACAAGTGCCGCTGGCATCCAGCTCGGCCCCGGAGGACGAGGCCAGGCGAATGGTGCCCGCGCTAATCTCTGTGACCTCGACCTCGGCGCCCGATGAGGCAGAGATCCGGGCCTGGTCACCGGTCAGGCCACGCGCAGTGACCTCTGACCCGGATGAGGCCTCGATACTGGTCAGGCGTGGGGCGGTGACGCTTACCCGATAGCGTTCGCGCTTGTTCCATACGGCCCAGTTGCGGTTTGGCCGTTTCAAGACCAGCGTATCGCCGCGCACCTGGACAATGATGTCGACAAACTTGCCATTGTCATTGGAAACCGCAATG
>CBDUKI010000252.1:0-3545 GCA_965367765.1 uncultured Henriciella sp. | reverse complement strand
TTAACCGTAGCGATTACATGCTTTCCAATAGCCGATTGTTCATTATTTTATGATTTACCATACCCCCTGGTAGAAGACTGGGGTGGTGGACTGAGTAGAATGATGACGAGCAAGGGTGTATTCATAGGGACAGGGCGGCTTCTGATCGCCTGTGCAGAACACTGGCTTTCAACCGGCAAAGCCATTCACGGTATTGTCAGCGACTGCCCGGATGTTCGTGGTTGGGCTGGCCAGCGCGGCTTCGACCTGATCACACCTGAAGATGATCTGAAGCCATTCCTCGCGCGCGCACCGTTCGACTATCTCTTCTCCATCATCAATCACGCGATCATCGCCGATGACATCTTGTCCCTGCCGAGACGCAGGGCGGTCAATTATCACGACTCTCCCCTGCCGAATTATGCCGGGTTCAACGCCACGGCCTGGGCCATTCTCGACGCCCAACCCACCCACGCCGTCACCTGGCATGAAATGTCCGCGGAGGTCGATGCTGGCGACATTCTGGTCCAGACGTCCTTCGAGATTGCCAGTGATGAAACCGCATTTTCACTGGGCGTGAAATGTTCAGAACAGGCGTTGGAAAGTTTCCACACGCTCCTCGTTGAACTCGACAAGGAAGTAGCCACCGGTGCAACCATGTCGGTAACGCGGCCTGGCCCCGTGGAGAACTTTCATTTGCGCTCGGACCGCCCAGGCCTTGGGCTGGTTGATTTCACGCAAACAACCGCAGAGATCATACGTCTCATGCACGGTCTTGATCTTGGTACGGACGATAACTGGATGTGCCGCGCCAAGCTACAGGTCGGTAAGGCCCTGGTCATTCCGGCAGTCGCGCAATCGGTTTCTGGTCCCGGCAGCCAGCCCGGTACTGTTCTGAGCCTCGATGCCCAGTCCATTCGCGTGGCCAGCGCCGATGGGATTGTCCGTTTCTCGGACCTGACCACGTTGGAGGGCAAACCCCTCGATCCATCCGACCTCGCCATTTCTGTCGGTGATGTGATCGGCACACGCACAAGCGAGATCGTTCAGGCGGTTGAAGACCTGGACCGCGTGCTGACGAAGCATGAGCGGTTCTGGCTCAAACGGCTTGTCGAAGCTACGCCCGCGATCCTGACACAGGTGACGCCTCACGAAGAAACACCTGATCAGGCCCGCCTGCCCTATGCCGGCAAACAGGCAACTCCAGACCAGGTCATTGCCGCTTTCGCCACCCTGGTGACCCGAAGCGGAGATCAGAAGAGCTTTGATCTCGGCCTGCACACATTGCTGAGCCACGATGAGCAGCTGGTCTATAGCGATGTGACACCGTTGCGCCTGGAGATCGACCTTGAAAGCAACTTTGGGACACTGACCGAAAGTGTCCGGAGCGAGCGCGCGATCCAGACCAAACGCGGGCGCTTCGCACGCGATATCTACACGCGTTACAGCGCTCTGAGAAACCTGCCGGACGCGGTGAAGACTTATGGTCTTTGTGTCTGCCTTGGCCCGGCCGAAACGCTTCCCCCTGGCGCCAGCCTGATGCTGGCAGACCTCGAGAATGGTTCAGGTGGCACCTGGCTGTTCGACCAGAAAGCCATTTCCAGACAGGCAGTTGAAGCCCTTTCGACCCGCCTGGATGTTTTACTGCGCGACGGGCTGGCACATCCGGACAAGGCGCTATCTGAGATTGACCTGATCAATGCCGATGAGCGCGCCACCCTGATGGACTGGGCGCAAGGCCCACACAAGCCGTATGCTGACACGGCCTGCCTCCACGAACTGTTTTCTGCGCAGGTTGAGAAAACACCGGACCGCACAGCACTGGTGTTTGAAGACCAGGCCCTGACCTATCGCCAGCTTGATGAACGCGCCAACCAGGTCGCCCATGCGCTTCGCGCCGCCGGGATTGGCCCGGGGTCCTTTGTCGCCGTCTGCATGGAACGTTCGCTTGAATTACTCGCTGGGCTGCTCGGCGTCATGAAAGCGGGCGGGGCTTATGTACCGCTCGATCCGGTCTATCCACGCGAGCGTCTCGACATCATGCTTGAGGATTCCGGCGCGAAAGTGCTGCTCACGCAGCGCAGTCTCGCCACCGGCTTGCCGCGCCATGATGCTGATCTCATCTGCATTGAGGACATATCCGCAGACGGCCCAGTGCAGGCCCCTGACACTCTCGCCGGGCCGGAAGACCTGGCCTATGTCATCTTCACCTCCGGTTCGACTGGCCGCCCGAAAGGCGTGATGGTCTGCCACCGCAATGTGTCGAACTTCTTCACTGGCATGGATGACGTGATCGGCACACAGCCGGGCGTCTGGCTCGCCGTGACCAGTGTCAGCTTCGACATATCCGTCCTCGAATTGTTCTGGACCCTGACACGCGGCTTTGAAGTTATCATCCAGTCCGAAACCGATCGCCGCTCCCTCTCGAAGGAGGGGCCTGAGCGGATTTCAAGCAAGCCGATGGAATTTGGCCTGTTCTATTTCGCGGCGGCCCAGGGCGCGAGCGCACCGGGCGAGACCTATCGCCTGTTGCTGGATGGCGCGCGCTTCGCCGATACGCACGGGTTCAGCACGGTCTGGACGCCGGAGCGCCATTTCCATGCCTTTGGGGGCATCTACCCCAACCCCGCCGTGACCACGGCAGCCATTGCGACGATCACTGAGAACGTCCACTTGCGGGCGGGCAGTGTCGTTCTGCCCCTACACAATCCCCTGCGCGTAGCCGAGGACTGGGCCGTCATCGACCAATTGTCCAAGGGCCGCATCGGCCTGTCCTTTGCCTCCGGCTGGCATGCCAATGATTTTGCCTTCATGCCGCAGAATTACGAGCGCCGCCGCGAGATCATGGTCGAGAATATCGAAACCGTGTTCAAACTCTGGCGCGGTGAAAAGGTTGAAGTCCAGAACGGCCTGGACGAGACGATTTCGGTCAGTGTGTTGCCGCGACCAATCCAGGAACAACCACCGATCTGGATTGCCTCGGCGGGCAATGTCGAGACCTTCCGTGCGGCCGGTCGCCTTGGTGCCAATGTGCTAACCAATATGCTGGGCCAGGACATCGAAGACCTGCGCGACAAGCTGGCGGCCTATCGCGAGGCGCGCCGCGAATCCGGGTTTGACGGCGAGGGCAATGTCAGCGTGATGCTGCATACCTATGTCTGCGAGGACACTGAGAAAGCCCGCGAACTGGCCCGCGAACCGTTCTGCAATTATCTCAAAAGCTCTTTCGACCTGGTCAAGGTCGCGCCCTTCATGTTCCCGGCCTTCCGTCGCCCGTCCATGGAAAGCGGCGAGGCGGACTTTGATCCGAATACGTTTACCGATGAGGACATGGACGCCCTGCTTGACCATGCCTTCGACCGCTATTTCGACACGGCAGGCCTGTTCGGATCCCCGGAGAAGGCCCTCTATCTGGTCGAGCAGCTCAAGGATATCGGTGCCAATGAGGTCGCGTGCCTGATCGATTTCGGCATTGATACCGATATTGTCCTAGACAGTCTTCCGCATCTCGACCGGCTGCGCCAATTGGCCAAGTCCGCCCGTGATGAAGATCACCAGGCCCCGGC
>CBDUKI010000251.1:0-3547 GCA_965367765.1 uncultured Henriciella sp. | reverse complement strand
AGCCGGTGGTGAACATGGCCCCGTCTGGCAGGCTAGCCGGATCAATCACCTCACGGTCAACCTTGTGGTTCAGGATGGCCTGAATTTCACCGGCAATCGCGTCGCTGAGTTCGCTGGCCTTCGGTTTTGAGCCGACCAGGCCAGAAGCGACGAGCGCGGCGCGGAAGCGTTTGGCATCCTGGTAGCGGCATTCGTAACAGGGCCGATGGCCCGCGGCGAGGGCGGTGGCCTCATCCATGAAGAACAGCTCTGTATAGCGTCCCTTCTGCATCATATCCCGATGACGGCCCTTGAAGCTGAGCACGCAGGTGATCCACTGACGCGTTGCCCAGTGCGTCGGCTTCAAGGTCTGTTCCTCGGTATGGAAACAGCCACCGCGATTGCCCATGAACAGGCCGCGCGCGGGAACCGCGTGAATGAGGCCAAATGGGTCAACGCGGTTCTGCAGGGGCATGAGGTCAGCTTTCCCCGCCGAACCGCTCTGTCCATTCAGCGACCATGGCGTCCTCGATTTTCTGGAACAGGACAGGCGGGGCAGCGATGGGCATGCCATGCGGCATGGCGTCGAGCAGCGCTTCGGCTTCGTCCGGGGCTGGCCAGGCGCGGTTCTCGTCTGGTACGCCGAGCGTGTCGAGTATGGTCTTGGCGGTATTCGGGATCAGCGGCTGGGCGACGATGGCGAACAGGACAACCAAGTTAAGCCCGGTGCGCACGCCGACAGCGGCGGCATCAACATCATTCTTGTATTTGACCCATGGCTCGGCACGGGTGAGATATTCATTGCCTGCGGCCCATAGCGCGCGCGTCTCGGCGGCGGCCTTTCGGAACTCCATCTGTTCGTAATGATCGGCAATGGCGGTCAGGCCCTTGCGCAACTCGCCGGCCATCCAGGCCTCGTCTTCGCCGGGTGTGCCTGCACTGGGCAACGCGCCGTCGAACTTGCTGACCGTGTACTTGGTGATGCGGTTGACGAAATTGCCGAGCACATTGGCGAGGTCTGAATTGACGGCAGACTGGAAGCCTTCCCAGGTGAAGGCCGCGTCGGAGCCTTCCGGCGCATTGGCCATCAGGTACCAGCGCCAATAGTCGGCCGGCAGAAGCTCAAGCGCCTGATCCATGAAGACGCCGCGCTTATTGGAGGTCGAAAACTTGCCGCCATACCAGGTGACCCAGTTGAACGCTTTCAGCCGGTCCACGGTCTTCCATGGCTCCTGCGAGCCGAACAGTGTGACCGGGAAGGAAACGGTGTGGAAGGCGACATTGTCCTTGCCCATGAACTGGACATATTCAACATCGTCGGCGCCGCGATCAGTGCGCCACCAGCTCACCCAGTCGCCGCCCGTGGCCTTGGCCCATTCCTCCGTCGCGCCGATATATTCGATTGGCGCGTCGAACCAGACATAGAAGACCTTGTCCTCAAAACCGGGGCGCGGGGTGCCGTCCGCGCTGGCAACGGGCACGCCCCATTTCAGGTCGCGGGTAATAGCGCGGTCGCGAAGGCCCTCGTCAAGCCATTTGATCGCGATGGAACTGGCCAGTTGTGGCCAGGTCGTTGCCTGCTCCACCCAGTCGCGGATCGTGTCTTGCATCTTGCTTTGCAACAGGAACAGGTGGGACGTATCGCGGATCTCGATATTTCGGCTGCCGGAAACGGCGGAGTAAGGGTCAATCAGATCAATCGGGTCGAGCAGGCGACCGCAATTATCGCACTGGTCACCGCGGGCTTTCTCAAACTCGCAATGCGGGCAGGTGCCTTCGACATAGCGGTCAGGCAGGAAGCGCCCATCGTCGATGGAATAGACCTGTTTGGAGACGCGTTCCTCAATCAGGCCATTGGCCTCCAGGCGGTCGGCAAAATGCTGCGTCAGCGCCTTGTTCTCGAGGCTGGAGGAGCGTCCGAACCAGTCATAGGAAAGCGAAAAGCCAGCTCCGGCCTCGCGCTGGATATCATGCTGTTCGTCGCAATATTGCTGGACCGAAATGCCGGCGGCCTGGGCTGCCAGCTCTGCCGGGGTGCCATGCTCATCAGTCGCGCAGATATACAGCACATCATGCCCGCGCTGGCGCTGGAAGCGCGCGAACACGTCCGCCGGCAGCATCGACCCGGCAAGGTTCCCAAGGTGCTTGATCCCATTGATATAGGGCAGGGCCGAGGTGATCAGGATACGGCGTTTAGCGGTTTGAGGCATATTGTCTTCCAAATGAAGCCGAATACAGGCATGTTTTTCGCGTCGGGCTGGGGCTTCTCATAGCGCGACAAGGCATAAAAGAAACCATCCCAAGGAGGAAACAATGCCGAAAATTGCAGGAGTAAATCTATTGGGCGTCCTGCTGGGCGCCATCGCGATGTTCTTCATCGGCTTCGTCTGGTATGGCCTGCTCTTCACACAGCCATGGATGGAGGCCAATGGCCTGTTCCTGTCTGGAGAGGGTGAAAGCGCCGTCATGCAATGGCTTACCGCAGAAGGCGTGCAGTCTTCAGCCGGCGGCCCGGAGCCGATGATCATGCTTGCAGGCTTTGTTCAGTCGCTCGTCCTGTGTTTCGGGCTCGGCTGGTTCATGAAGCAGCAGGCCGTGACGGGCACCTCGGCCGCTGTCATGTTCGGATTGTGGGCGTCCTTACTGATCGGTGTGCCGCTGGCCGCCTATGACACGATCTACACGCCATGGCATTCGATCGCCGGCCTGTTGGTCGATGGCAGCCATACTGTGGCGACGTTCATCGTTGCCTGCGCAATTCTGGCCATGTTCGACAAGGGTTAGCCAACCGCCAGAAAGAAAAGACCCCGGACGGCTTCTGCTGTCCGGGGTCAGGTTGCGCTCATCAGGGGGCGAACGCTCTGGGAGGAAACTTTGGGCCGCTAGCCGATCTGCGGGCGGTAGGCGGCCAGGGTAATCTCGACGCGGCGGGCCATAAGGCGGTTGCTGGCTGGCGCGCTTGGTGCGGCGTCAATTTCGGTCGTCAGGTTTGCCGTCGACACGCCTTTATCGCGCAAGGCGGCAGAGACCATGTCGATCCGTGCATTGGCGAGTTCAGCTGCTTCTGGCAATGAGCGCCCATCGGCGGCGACGGAGACCAGCTCAACATCGGCGAAGGCACATCCGGCTAGTCTGTCACTGGCCGCTGCAATGGTCCGCAGGGAGGCCTCGCTGAGCATCGATTCGCCGGTCTGGAAATAGACATTCAGGCTGAGCGGATTGCAGGCCTGGACCTGTGAGGCCGTGTACGGCTCGGTTGGTGGGGCGGGGTACATGCCATCGGCCAGGGCTGGGGCGCTGGCGAGCATCATTGTCGCGGTAATCAGAGCGGTCTTGAACATCTTGCCTATCCTTCTTGCTTGCTCACATCAAAGCCGACCGGAAAGGCGAGAAATGGTCGAAAACAGGATGAATTGAGGCAACTGCGTGTTGTTGTAATGACCGCTTGCGCTTTGCTGGCACCCGCGATAAATGGGCCAGCAGTGCCCCTATAGCTCAGCTGGTAGAGCAACTGATTTGTAATCAGTAGGTCCGCGGTTCGAGTCCGTGTGGGGGCACCATATTCATT
>CBDUKI010000250.1:0-3554 GCA_965367765.1 uncultured Henriciella sp. | reverse complement strand
GCGGCGCATAGGCGATGTCGCAGCCAAGGCCAATCGCCAGCTTCTGCTCTGGATTGGCATAGGTACCGTCTGACCGGCTGACCATTTTTGCAATCGAGAAATAGGTCGTCTCATCCGGTAGCTGGACAATCTGTGTGTGCACGTTTCCCGGCGACTGGAAACATTCGTGAATGTTCCAAAGTGGGCAGGCCCCGCCAAATTTCGAGAAGTGGAACCGCCCAGAGCTGAACCGTTTCGAGACATTGCCCGCAATATCCATGCGCACAAAGAAGAACGGAATACCGCGCGCATCAGGCTTCTGGAGCGTTGTCAAACGGTGTGCCGTCTGCTCGTAGCTGGTGCCGAAACGGTGCGACAGGAGCTGGATATCATAGCGCGTCTTCTCAGCCTCCTGCAGGAAGCGACGGTAAGGCATCAGCAAGGCTGCTGCGAAATAATTTGCCAGGCTGGTGCGGCACAGGCCATTGGCCTCGCGTCCGGGCAGCTTGGCTGTCTTCACGATGCTGTCGATCAGGCCCCGATGCTCAAGCATGCCAATCTGGAAGGCCAGCTGGAAACGACGCCCGGACTGGCGCAACAGCTCAGACAGATTGATGCGCCGTGAATGGCGATCATAGTAACGAAGCATTTGCGGCATCACGTCGATCGGCACGACCCGAACCTGGATGCCGTGCTTCTCTTTCAAGCGGCTGGTCAGGATGGCCGGGATCGCCCCGCGATCAAGCCCGAGACTGATCGACAGCTCTTCGGCCACCTCGTCGAGTTCCGGGAAATAGTTCCGCTTGGCCTGAAAGAAGTGGCGCACACTTTCCACCGCCTCGGCGGACTGTTCCAGCAGCTCGACACGTTCGCGGTCACCGGCATGTTCTTCACTGCGCAGGGACAGGTCCCGTTGCTTGCCATAGAGCTTGATCAGCGCCTTGGCCGCATTCGGGCTGGCCGAAACCATTTCCTCGGCCTCGGCTTTTGAGATCGGCGTATCCTTGAACATCGGCGTCTTCAGGATCTCATAGACTTCCGCAACCAGGTGCGCATCGGAATCACCGGTAAAGCTCGACAGGTCAAAATCATAACGCTCCGCCATCGCCAACAAGACCTTGGCGCTCATCGCGCGCTGATTGCGTTCCATCAGATTCAGATAAGCTGGCGATATGCCCAGGTCCTGCGCCATACGGGTTTGGGTCAGGCCCAGAGTCTGGCGAAACCGACGCAATCGCGGGCCTACGATAAGCTTTTGATTCTTTTCAGACATTTTACAATCTTTACATTTTTCAATTCTGAAACTTTTCAATCTTTACAATAATACCCATTTATTACAATAGTTTGTAGACTTGGCACAGAATTTGTAAAATACGTAGGCACCACTCAACACTGGAGCCTGAGATGACTTTGACGTCTGATGCCGAGACACAAACAAGCAAGCCAATTCCGCGTCACCGCGTGCTTGCCACCGTCAAGGGTGGCGTGCCCGAGGCGCACAAGAATGTCCTGACGGATCGCGCGCTGTTGTTTCTGGCTGACCTGGAACGTCGCTTTGGCCCCACCCGCAAGACCCTGCTCGAGGACCGCACGCTGGCCCAGATCCGTTATGATGACGGCGATCTACCAGATTTCGCACCCGAGACGGCCCATGTCCGCAAGTCGATCTGGGAAGTTGATCCGGCCCCTGCCGCCCTGCAGGATCGCCGCGTAGAGATTACCGGGCCAGTTGACCGCAAGATGATGATCAACGCGCTGAACTCCGGCGCCAAAATGTTCATGGCTGACTTCGAGGATGCATCTTCGCCAACCTTCGAGAACATGATGGCTGGCCAGGCCAATATGCAGGACTATGCGAACGGCACCCTGTCCTTCACCGACGAAGCCAAGGGTAAATCCTACGAGCTGAATGACGAGATTGCGACCATGCTGGTTCGCCCACGCGGCTGGCATCTCGAAGAGCACAACATCCTGGTCGACGGCCAGCCCATGTCTGCCAGCCTCGTCGATTTCGGCCTGCACCTGTTTCATAATGGCAAGACGCTGGCTGAGCAGGGGCGTGGCCCCTTCTACTACCTGCCAAAGATCGAAAGCTATCAGGAAGCGCGCCTGTGGAATGATGTCTTCAACTTCTCGCAGGCCGCCCTTGGCATTCCGCATGGTTCGATCAAATCCACCGTCCTGATCGAGACCCTTCCAGCCGCTTTCCAGATGGACGAAATTCTCTATGAACTTCGCCACCACATCACCGGCCTGAACTGTGGACGCTGGGACTATATCTTCAGCTACATCAAGACGCTGCGCAATCATAAGGCCTATACACTGCCTGACCGCGCCCAGGTCGGCATGGATCGCGCCTTCCTCAAGGCCTATAGCCTGCTTCTGATCGAGACCTGTCACCGCCGCCGCGCCCACGCCATGGGCGGCATGGCCGCGCAGATCCCGGTCAAGAATGACCCAGCCGCCAATGAAGAAGCCTTCGAAAAGGTCCGCGCAGACAAGAAACGTGAAGTCGATCAGGGCCATGATGGCACCTGGGTGGCCCACCCGGATCTCGTGCCTGTGGCCATGGACGTCTTCGACGCGGCCATGCCGCAGAAGAACCAGGTTCTGTCACAACGCCAAAGCCCGAACATCACGGCTGCAGCCCTGCTCTCACCGCACGCTGGAACGATCACGGAAGCTGGCATCCGCACCAATATTTCGGTCGGCATCCAGTACATCGCCGCCTGGCTTTGCGGGCGCGGGGCCGTTCCGATCCACAATCTGATGGAAGACGCGGCGACCGCTGAAATCTCTCGCGCGCAAATCTGGCAGTGGATCCGCCACGGGGCCCAGGCCGAAATGTCTGACGGCTCCACCCAGACCGTGACGTCCGCCCTTTATCGCAAAATCTTCGACGAAGAAGTTGAAGCCCTGAAATCCGAACTCGGCAGCAATGCCTATGTGGCCGGTCGTTTCCCCGAAGCGGCAAAACTGTTCACCGAAACAGCCACTTCCGCAGACCTGCCAACCTTCCTGACCCTTCCCGCATACGACATCCTGGAGAACTAGTATGACCTATTCACAAACCCTCGCCGAGCTGCAGTCTCGTTATCCGAACGGTGCTCCAGCTGGCATCGCCCTGGAAGATCTGGCCCAGCTGAAAGTCCAGAACACATACAGCACGCACCTCGACGTTGCGCGCGCCATGGCCAAGGTCATGCGCGCTGACATGGCGGCCTATGATCAGGACTCCAGCCAGTTCACCCAGTCACTGGGCTGCTGGTCTGGCTTCCACGCACAGCAAATGATGCGTGCGATCAAGCGTCAAAAAGGTACGCTGGACAAATCCTACGTCTACCTGTCCGGCTGGATGGTCGCTGGCCTGCGCAACAGCTTTGGTCACCTGCCAGACCAGTCCATGCACGAAAAGACGGCCGTGACCGATCTGATCGAGGAAATCTACACCTCCCTGCGCCAAGCTGACGAAGTTGATCTCAACGACCTGTTCGCTGAGCTGAAGGCGGCTGGCAGCGAGACCGAGCGCCAGGCCGTGATCACGTTGTAGAAGAAGATCAGCTGGGCGCCGAGCA
>CBDUKI010000249.1:0-3557 GCA_965367765.1 uncultured Henriciella sp. | reverse complement strand
TATCGCCGCCTTGCCCGGCGTGGCTACAACCAGGCCGGATGGCTGGCCAGCGGCATCGCGCGTCAGGTTGGCACCGGCCTTGTCGTCGATGGCCTGAAGCGAACCAAGCCGACCCGCAGCCAGGCCGGTCTCAGCGCCCGCCAGCGCCGCCGAAATGTCGCGGGTGCGTTTGCCGCGCGCGCGAGCGCCATGCGGAAAATCGCCGGGTCGCGCCTCACACTTGTCGATGATGTCTACACAACCGGCTCGACACTGACGGCTTGTACGGCAGCGCTGAAAAAAGCCGGTGCCGAAGAGGTGAACGTGCTTGTGCTGGCGCGCGTTGTCAAAGACACAGACGTTACCATATAGAGCCGAGATCAATTCAAGGATGTTCTGTTTCATGGCGAAAGTACCCATCTATACGCGTATGCTCTGCCCGTACTGCACGCGGGCGCTGAAATTGTTGAGCAACAAGCAGGTCGACTTCACTGAAATCGATGCTGGCATGAACGTGGCGAAGAAAAAGGAAATGGTCCAGCGCGCCAATGGCGCCCGCACCTTTCCGCAGATTTTCATCGGCAATCACCATGTTGGTGGCTGCGATGAATTGATGGCGCTCGAGCGGGCTGGTAAACTGGACGCCCTGCTGGCTGCCTGAACCTGAAGGTCCGATGATCCGATACGCCCTTGTCTGTCATGATTGCGATGCCGAGTTTGAGGCCTGGTTCGCCAGTTCGCATGCCTATGACAAGCTGTTCGAGGCCGGACATGTCACCTGCGCCCAGTGCCATGGTGCAAACGTTGCCAAACAGGTGATGGCCCCTTCGGTCAGCGGCACCAAGAAACAATCGGACCCCGACCCGCAAAAAGTCTTCGGAAAACTCGCCGCCGCCGCGCGCGAGCATATTTCGGAGCATTACGACTATGTCGGCGACGGCTTTGCCAGCGAAGCGCGAGCCATGTTTTATGGCGACACCGATCACCGCCCGATCTGGGGTGAGACGACGCGCGAGGAACGCACCGAACTGAAAGACGAAGGCGTGCCCGCCACCCCGCTCCACCCGGCCTTCGCCCCAAAGAAACCCGTCGACGACAAGAAGCTGAACTAGTCAGCGCACCGGCATGCACTGGCTCAGGAAGCGGTCGACCATGACCAGCATTTCGGTGCGCTGGTCCTGATTGTAGATATGGTGCCCCGCCCCTTCCAGCTCGTGAAAGACGGCGAACTTGTCGAGCGCGAGAATGGACTCATACATCGCCCGCGACTGGCTGACGCTGACAACATCATCCTCGGTGCCGTGGATCAGCAACACCTGCGCCTTCAGCCGGGAGAGCTGGTGGCGGGGTGAAACGGAAATGATCCGCTCCATCTCGGTTTCGGGATCGCCGATCCGGCGGACCCAGATATTGTAATACTCTCGTTCCAGGTCATCATTGCGATCATAGCTGGCCAGCATCATCGGCAGGTCACCGACGCCATTGATAGAAACCGCGCAGAGATAATTGTCCGGGGTCAGCGTCGCGCCCGCCAGAGCCGCATAGCCGCCATAGGACAGGCCGAGGATGGAGCGATAGGCATTCGGCGCAACCAGCCCCTGCGCAATCAGCTCCTGAACGCCATCCTCAATATCGGTCTGCATGGCCCGTCCCCACTGGCCATGACCGGCCTCCTCAAAGGCCCGGCCAAGACCGCCACCGCCACGGAATTGCGGTTGGAAGACATTATAGCCCTTGAAGGCGAGGAACTGGGCGATGCCGTCAAAATTGGCTATGTCTCTTACGACCGGGCCACCGTGCGGCATGACGATCAGGGGGGCTGGGCCATCCAGTCGGCTCGGCAAGAAGTAGCCAAACAAGTTGGTGCCATCGCTCGCCTGATAGTCAATCCTCTGCATCGGCGCGAGGATGGACGGCTTCAGGTCCGGTCGCTCATTCGCCATGGTTCGCAGCTTCTTGCGCGCCAGGTCGAAATGCATATAGGCGCCAGGGCGTGTCGGGCTGGAGACATAGATCAACCATTGCTCGCCGGACTGGCTGGTTTGCAGGATCGACCAGTTGTCGGTCGGCTTGAGCGCCTTGTCGAGCATGGCACCGGCCGCTTCGTCTGTCTTGTCAAACCACGCTCGCTCGATCTGGTCATCCAGCCAGGCAACATACATCAGCCGTCCACCAAATTTCGCGCGCCGGGCGCTGACCAGGTCAAACTCGGGATGCTCGAAAACAATGTCCCCATAGGTATTGGTGGCCATGTCCATTGTATAAAGCGCGGCCTTGTCGGCATGTTCGGGCCGGTGAATGACCATCATCTGGTTGCTGGCGCTGATATTCGAGGCGGGGCGGAAATCATTCTCGACCGTGTTGTATTTCTGACGCCGCACCCAGCGACCGGAGCCATCCTTGGTCAGGACAATTTCCTCGCTCTGCTTGGGGCCCTGGTCGAACCGCATGATGGGTTCGAAATCATCGCCCAGCGTCCAGCGCAGGGTCGCGCGATTGCCCTTGTCGAGTACCCGTTTTGCGCCGCTATCAACATTGATCGCGATCAGCTCCATACGGCCGGATTTCTCGACCTCGATGGCAATCTCGCGCCGGTCGATCGAAACGCCTGAAATCTTAGGCACGTCGCGCTGCTTGCGCCAGCTCCCCTTGGAGCCTTCATACAACGTGCGCTCTTCGCCGGTCTGCGGATTGATGGCGAGAATCACCGCCTGGGTTTTCGCACTGCGGCGGCGAATATCATATTTCAGTGTCTGGGCGAGCAGGACATCCTGGAGCGGCCAGTCGACCCAGAAATACAGCCGATCGTCGAGATCGTGAGAATAGACCACGTCGCCGGTTTCAGCGGACTTGAACTCGATCACGTCCCAGTCGCGGCGCTGGCGAATACCGAACTCGAAATCGGTCATCAGGATCGCAACCGTCGAGCCATCGGGCGACAAGGCCATGTCGCGCG
This sequence comes from uncultured Henriciella sp., assembly GCA_965367765.1. GTDB lineage: Bacteria > Pseudomonadota > Alphaproteobacteria > Caulobacterales > Hyphomonadaceae > Henriciella. The sequence continues at coordinate 622 of CBDUKI010000249.1, read as the reverse complement.
CATCCGGATAACCGACATAGGCCAGCGGATATTCGGCCACGGCCAGGCCAGCATGGGCCCAAGCCACTACGCTCGCCAAAAGCGCAAATACACGTTTCATTACGTCCCCCAAATCTGCTCTGGAAACTACAGGATGATTGACCAACAGCGTCAAGAGCGGGCGTGGTGTCTCGCCAGCGCGTGCGGCCCGCATGGCCTTGGGGGGCAGAGCGGGCAGCAGGGTCAATGCGGGTCAGAGGGAACGGATGCGCGGGCCGGGCCAGGCCAACGGGCCAAGTGGCGGTGGCCGAGCACGTGAGGCCTCGGCAATCTCCGCCGCCAGCCCATGATAAAGCGCTGAAAGTTCGGTCCCGAACCGGGCTGGCAAGCAAGCCCGGCCAATCTGCGGGGCGAGCAGTGGGCCGGGGCGCTTGCGGGCAAGATGAAAGGCGAGACGCCGCGCCCGCGTCTGCGGCTCGGCCAGAAGTGCGCCAAGCGCGGCCAGTTGCGCCAGCAGCGGCGCAGCCAGGACCGGCCCATTGCGTTGCGGCGCGCGGGCAAAGTCAAAGCCGCTTGCAGGCCACGCGCCTTCGCCGACAAATATCCGAAATTGAGTGGCGAAAACCGGGGATAAAGCCCGCCG
>CBDUKI010000248.1:0-3594 GCA_965367765.1 uncultured Henriciella sp. | reverse complement strand
GTTGGCGAAGACAGAATTGCCGTCTATTCGGTCAGCGTCGACGAGGCTCTGGCCCGCGGGCGTGAACAGCTGGCGACGGCCCTGGCCGACATTGCATCGCAGAACGCCCGGCCCTGATCCGATATGAAAGCCTGAAACAAAAAAGCCGGATCAGACGATCCGGCTTTTTGTTTGGTAAGACGGGCCCATGCCTATTCAGATAGTTCAGCCTGCTGCTGGATCTGGTTGCGGACCGAGTTGAACTGGTTCGGGTCATCGCCGACCGACAGGGTCGAGCGGCAGTCAGGCGCACAATCATAGGTGTAATTGTTGCCGGCACGGTTGACGGTGACGAGATTGGCCGTGTTCGTCGTAACGACGATATCGCTCGAATAGATCGTGTTGCCAGCCTTGTCGAAAATCATCAGGTTTGTTGTGCCGAACGACTTACCGCTGACAAAGATCAATTTGCCATTGTGAACGGCAACATCAGCGATATTGGGGTTGCCGATCACGACGCTGGCGGCGTCCGTGCTCAGGCGCAGGGGCTTGGTCTTGCCGGTTTCAACCGTGAAGTGCCCGGCATGGGCGCTTGCCGCCATCAATCCGGCTACAAGGCCAGCCGCAAGAAATTTGGACTTCAGGCTCATTCGCGTCTCCCGCACTGTCGATGGCGCTATACTGGTGCAAAGAGGTTAGCTGAATCCTAAAATCAGATGGTCTTTATAATAGGCGTGGAACTTGCCCTGGGTGGACGTTTGAAAAGTTAATCAGGTCTTTGTTTTTGTTCAGGAAGTTTCTTGTTCAGTTTACTTGATTTTCAGCAAGCGGGTGTAGAACCGATCCTGTTCCGGGAAGAAAAACCCGAATAACTCGGGACGGTTTTAAAACTGCATAGTGGGAGTTTCCAATGCGTAAATTTTTCAAGAACGAGTCTGGTGCGACTGCAATCGAATATGGTCTGATCGCTGCTCTGATCGCTGTTGCCATCATCGGTGCTGTGACCACACTGGGCACGAAAACCTCAGCGACATTTAACTCTGTGTCTGCTCAGATGGTTACGGCTCCTTAAGCCAGCCTCTCGCTTAACCGCGATACGAGAAAGCCGCCGGTTCGTCCGGCGGCTTTTTTCTTGCGCCGCTTTTCGTCCGGTCTGGCTCCGCCCCGGCATACACTCCCTTAAGGCTTCCGTGTCAGAACAAGCAGAGGCGACCTGGAGGACACCATGATACTTTCCCTGTTTTCGGCCAGCTTCTTTGCATTGTGCCTGTTTGCGGCCATTCGCGATATCGAGACACTGACCATACCCAATTGGCTGAACGCCTGGATCGCCTTCCTGTTCATACCGGCTTGTATCCTGGCGGCACCGGGCTGGGAGGTCGCAGGCTGGCATCTGCTGGCGGGCGTGATTGCTTTCGTGGTGGCCGTGCTGATGTTCATGGGCGGGCTGTTTGGTGGCGGTGATGCCAAGATGATCCCCGGCGTGATGCTTTGGATCGGCCCGGACGGGACGGTTGACTTCATATATGGCATGGCCGCGGCAGGCGGCGTGCTGGCCATCCTGGTGGTCTTGGCGCGCCGGATGGTGCCCGCCGGTGCGACCCCGGAATTGAGTGTTGAGAGCCTGCAGGCAGGTAAGGGCATTCCTTATGGCGTGGCGATTGCGGCAGGGGCATTTCTGGCGGCGCCAAGCTCGCCATTCCTTTCCGGATTCCTAACCCAAATCGGGGTGATTAGTTAACCTTGCTTTAGCCTCCGCATGCGAGTGTGGCGGCTGTGAGGGTCCATTCCAAGCGGCTCCTGGTAGAGAAAAAGGGTTCTTTCCATGTCACCTATGCGCCTGATAATCCTGGCTGTGGCTGGAGCGGCGGCTGTAATGGCCGCGCTGCTCGTGCGCGGCATGGTTGGTGGGACCACTGGCCCGACCGATACCCCGGAAACCATCGAGAGAATTGTCGAGGTGGAAATGTCCCAGACCAAGGTTCTGGTGATGCGCGCCGACGTGCGGGTTGGCCACCTGCTGACCCCGGATGATTTCCAGTGGTCGGACTGGCCCGAGCGCAGTGTCAATATCGATTACTATGTCGAGGCGGATGCCCCGGATGCGATTGAAACCCTGACCGGAAGTGTCGTGCGCACGGCCATGTATGCCGATGAGCCCGTCCTGCCACAGAAACTGGTCCAGAAAGGTGAAACAGGGTTCATGGCGGCCCTGCTGAAGCCGGGCATGCGCGCCTTGTCCGTCGAGATTTCACCGGAATCCGCGTCTGCTGGTTTCATCCTGCCGGATGACCGTGTCGATGTGATCCTGACCCAGGAAATCGAACTGCCAGCCAGCAAGGGTCGTAAGGAAGAGCGGACGGTGTCCACCACGATCCTGGAAAATGTCCGCATTCTGGCGATTGATCAGACCTTTGGCGATGTTGAAGGCATCCCGACCATGACCGGTTCGACTGCGACCATGGAACTGCTGCCGGAGCAGGCTGAACTGGTCGCGCTGGCTTCGCGCACGGGTGCCATTTCACTGACGCTGCGCTCTTATGCCGATGCTGATTTCAATGAAGGTAATGCCAAGTCAACAATTGACCTGTCAGGCAACCTGGATGCCGGTGGCAACCAGGTCGTGGTCTACCGCGCAGGTGTTGGGGGAAGTAAATGAGGCTGACTAGTCACTTGCTCAAGGCGAGCGCCATGGCGGCTTGCGTGGGTCTGGCGCCCTTGGCGGCACAGGCCCAGAACCTGATGGGTGTTTCAATGATGGAGCCGGGCGACACGGCCGTGTCCCAGTCCGTCAAGCTGAGCCTCAATAAATCCACCGTGATCGAGCTTGATCGCCCGGCGGCTGATGTCGTCATCACCTCACCGGAAATCGCCGATGCCGTGGTTCAGACGGCGCAGCGCATCATCTTTCGTGGTGTCCAGGTTGGCCAGACCAATGCCTTCATCTTTGATCGCAATGGCAATCCGCTGCTCAACCTCGAAATCAATGTCGATGTCGATACCGCCGCGCTGGACGCCTATATCGCCAAATATGTGCCTGATGCGCGTGTCAGCATCGAAACCATCAATGGCTCCATGGTCGTGACCGGCCAGGTCGACAGCCTGATCCAGTCCGACCAGGTGATGCGCCTGGTCAAGGCTTATGCCGGGGATGAGGATGTGCCGGCCCTGAACATGATGTCGATCAAGGCGAAGGACCAGGTCATGCTGGAAGTGCGCATCGTTGAGATGCAGCGCACCGTCGTCAAACAACTTGGCATCAATCTCTCGGGCACAACCAATTTTGGTGACTTTGCCTCTCAGGCCCTCGGCCAGGCGTTCGACGCCGCGGGCAATCCATTGTTCTTCGACGAAACGCTCGGCCTGAACACATTGGGGCAGGGCACGGCCATCGAGACATTGCAACCCGCCGCGCCGTTTTCGAACCATTTCGGCCTGACGAGCGCCAACAGTTTCAATGTGGCTGGCGGTTCGCTGGGCGGCCTGTCGAGTACGGTTGGTTATACCAATTATGATAACGGCATCCCGCAATCGTCTGTCGGGGCCGCGTTTGATGCGCTGGAACGCGTAGGTATCGTGCGGACATTGGCCGAGCCGAACATTATGGCTGTGTCG
>CBDUKI010000247.1:0-3600 GCA_965367765.1 uncultured Henriciella sp. | reverse complement strand
TCATGCGCCTCGCCGGGCGCGCGCTGACAATTATCGCAGTCCCCGCACGGCTCGGCCTCGGTCTCGCCGAAATAGGTCCGCACGCCGGCGCGCCGGCAGCCTTCGCCATTCAGGAAAGCAAACAGCGCCCGCGTCTTGTTAACCTGAACGCGTTTGATCTCTTCGCGCGCATCGCTGTCATGTGTCCAGGCCAGTGATCGGCGCATGTCTGCCGGACCAAACAAGGCATAGCCGTCCGCCGGTTCACCGTCGCGCCCGGCACGCCCCACTTCCTGCCAGTAGGCTTCAATGGTCTTTGGCGGATCAGCATGGATAACAAAGCGCACATCCGGCTTGTCGACGCCCATGCCGAACGCCACCGTGGCACACATGACGAGACCATCCTCAAGCAGGAAACGGCGCTGGCGCTCGGCCCGCACCTCGGCGTCCAGCCCGGCATGATAGGCCAGTGCCGGAATACCGTACCGGCTCAGCGTCTCAGCCATTGCCTCGGTCGCCTTGCGCGTGGCCGAATAGACAATTCCGCTCTGGCCCTTGCGCGGCTTGATCAGGCTGACAATCCGGTCGGTCTTCTGGCCCGCCTTCGGCTCGGCGGCGAGCGCCAGGTTGGGGCGATCAAAGCTTGCGACGTGCAAGGCCGGGCTCGTCAGGTCGAGCTGCTCGAGAATGTCGGCACGCGTCCTGGCATCGGCAGTTGCGGTGACCGCAAGGCGCGGCACACCGGGGAACAGGGCCTTCAGCCGCCCGAGGGCGCGATAATCAGGGCGGAAATCATGGCCCCACTGGCTGACGCAGTGCGCCTCATCAACCGCGATCAGCGAGACATCGAGCCGGGCCAGCTGCCCCGCCAACCCTCCAGCCAACGCTTCGGGCGAGACATAGAGCAAGTCCATCTCGCCGCGCCCGGCCGCCTGCATCGCGCTGACCCGGTCTTCATAGGGCAGAGAACTGTCGAGCCGCTCGGCCCGTACGCCTGCCGCCTTTAGCGCATCGACCTGATCAGCCATCAGCGCGATCAGTGGCGAGACGACGAGACCAATACCGGGCCGCGCCATCGCGGGGATCTGGTAGCACAGCGATTTGCCGCCACCTGTCGGCAGTACGGCCAGCGCATCCCGGCCCGCCAGCACATCGGCGATCACCACCTCCTGCAGGCCACGAAACGCCTCATAGCCGTAAACCCGTTTCAACAGGTCGCGGGCCGTCTCCATATCCGGTGTTCCAGGCTTGCTCATCGCCCATCCCTCAACGGAGTCGGGCCAGCTCGGCAAGCACTTGCCTACAATTTGAAATGCCCAGACAGGACGGCCACCGGCTTGGTGCGTTGGGCCTGCCAGGCTTCGGCACGCACACTGGCAATCCGTCGCCCCTGCTTGACCACGATGGCCCGCGCGAACAGGTCTTCGGCCTTGCCCTGTCGCAGATAGTCAATCGTGATGTTGATCGTGCGCGCGGGTCGCTCGGTGTCCGATTCCAGGAAAAGTTGCGCCATGGCCGTCATTTCAAGGAAGGTGCCGATGGCCCCGCCATGCAAAGCCTGAATGGTGTAATTGCCGATCAGCTTTTTCTGGAACGGCAGCACCGCAATCATGTCATCACCGCGAATCTCGCAGCGCATGCCCAGTGTCTGGGCAATCGGCACCGTCGTCATGAAGGTCTGTAACTGTTCGCCCCTGGTCATATCATTGCGGCTCCGGCGGGGCGCGGCTGGTTGATTGCAAACGCGCCCTGGGCGGTGGCAATCACATGCTCGCGGTCTTCATAATAGGCCCAGGCCCGGCAGAACGCGACGGTGCGGGTGAAGTGGTAGCACTCGGCCTCAGCCTTGATCTCGCAGAAAGGCTCGGACGGGCGCATATAGTCGATGCGCAGATCCAGCGTGGCCACAAACCGCATTTCGTCCAGCGCGGTCGAACAGGACATGCCGCACAGATTGTCCAGGAACGTCGTCACCACACCACCATGCAGGATGCCGCTGCCCGGATCGCCAACCAGGTCTTCTGAAAAGGGCTGGGTTGCCCAGACCTTGCCGCGCTCCAGCCGCGTAACCTGAAAGCCGAGATGACGCGCCCATGGCACCATCTTGGTCAGCATTTCCATATTGTCCCGCATCAGCTGCAAGCGCGCCTCGGGATCGTTTGGAACAAAAGTCATAAAAACCCTATTGCTTTACCTGAACGTCAACTCAGATACCATTCTGATCGGAAAGATAAATCACTGACTTTGGGGAAACAGACCATGGCTTTTGACAGCAAGCAACCAGGCAAGGCCTGCATTATCGGCGCCGGTTGTTCCGGTTTCACCATGGCCAAGCGGCTGAAGGATTATTCCGTACCTTATGATTGTTTCGAGCTATCAGACGATATTGGCGGCAATTGGTACTTCAAGAACCCCAATGGCCTGTCCTCGTGCTATGAAAGCCTGCACATCGACACCTCGAAATGGCGCCTGGCCTTCGAGGATTATCCGGTGCCCGAGGATTGGCCGGATTTCCCCCATCACAGCCAGCTCCTGCAATACTTCCATGACTATGTGGACCATTTCGGCCTGCGCAGTTCGATCACCTTCAACACGGCGGTGGAAAAAGCCGTGCGGCGCGCGGATGGCGATTGGGACGTTACCCTGTCGACCGGTGAGACACGGACCTATCAGTGGCTGCTGGTCGGCAATGGCCACCACTGGGATGCCCGCACACCAGACTATCCCGGCCTCGACACGTTCGGCGGCTACCAGGTCCACTCGCACCATTATCGTGATCCGTTCGAGCCGTATGATTTTCGCGGCAAGCGCGTGCTCGTCGTCGGGGCGGGCAATTCGGCCATGGATATCGCCTCAGAACTGTCGCAGCGCCCGATTGCCAAGCAGCTCTTCATCTCGATGCGGCGCGGGGTCTGGGTGCTGCCGAAATACATGAACGGCCAACCGGCTGACAAAGCCGTCCTGCCAAGCTGGTTGCCATCAGGCCTCGGGCGTTACCTGGCCCGCAAGACGATCAAGAAACAGCTCGGCAACCCGGAAGATTATGGCCTGCCAAAACCGGACCATGAACCGCTGGATGCCCACCCGTCTGTCTCGGGTGAATTCCTCACCCGGGTTGGCTGCGGGGACATTCTTGCACGCGGTGGCATCGAGAAATTTGATGAAACTTCAGTCACGTTCGCCGATGGCAAACGCGAGGAAATTGACGCCATTGTCTGGGCCACGGGCTACAATGTCAGCTTCCCCTTCTTCGAGGAATCGGCGCTGACCCCGCAAGAAAACCGCTTCCCGCTGTACAAGCGGATGATCAAGCCCGGCTATGAAAACCTCGCCTTCCTGGCATTGGCACAGCCTCTGCCGACCCTGGTCAACTTTGCCGAACAGCAGTCCAAGCTGATTGCCGAGCTGATCACCGGGCGCTATGCCCTGCCCGCGCCAGCTCAGATGGAGCGCATCATCGTCGAAGACGAGAAGGTTCACATGGGGCATTTCTATGCCACGGCGCGGCACACGATGCAGGTCGATTTCAACACTTATGTAAGAGACTTGTTGAAAGAGATTGAGCGCGGAAAAAAGCGAGCAAAGGCCACCGCCTGAGGCTCGCCCTTCGGGAGCCTGAAA
>CBDUKI010000246.1:0-3628 GCA_965367765.1 uncultured Henriciella sp. | reverse complement strand
AGCTCAATTAAATATGCTGAAGCTATGATAATCTCTCATATGAAATTTGATGTCCGTTATTATCTGGTCGCCATTCTGTTCATCATCTTTGATCTTGAGGTCGCCTTCCTGTTCCCATGGGCGGTCAGCCTCGGGGCGATCGGCGTCTTTGGTTTCTGGTCAATGGTCGTGTTCCTGGCGGTGTTGACCGTGGGCTTTATTTACGAATGGCGCCGCGGCGCCCTGGAATGGCACTAGGGGGTCCACATGGCTGACGATTTCAAACCATATGCTCTGGGTGCGGCCCGTGTCGGGGTTGAAGGCGGGCATGAGGTGCGCGCCGATGATCCGTTCTATGCGGGCTTGTCCGACCACCTTGCCGACAAGGGCTATTTCACCGCCCGCGCGGATGACCTGATTGCCTGGGCGCGGACCGGTTCCCTGATGTGGATGACGTTCGGCCTGGCCTGTTGTGCGGTGGAAATGATGCAGGCTGGTAACCCGCGTTATGACCTGGAGCGTTTCGGCATGGCCCCGCGCGGCTCGCCGCGTCAGTCTGACGTGATGATTGTGGCCGGGACATTGACCAACAAGATGGCGCCAGCCCTGCGCAAGGTCTATGACCAGATGCCAGAGCCACGCTACGTGATTTCCATGGGCTCGTGCGCCAATGGCGGCGGCTATTACCATTACAGCTATTCTGTGGTGCGCGGCTGTGACCGGATCGTGCCGGTCGACATCTACATTCCTGGCTGCCCGCCGACCGCCGAAGCCCTGGTCTATGGCTTTCTGCAATTGCAGAAGAAAATCCGCCGTGAAAGCACGCTAGAGCGCTAGGAGACGGGACATGAACGAACAGATCGAGGCGCTGCAGGATCTTGGTGAACGCATCGCGACCAAGCTCGAGGATGCGGTCCGCCGGTTCGAGATCAAGCATGGCGAGCTGACCCTCTATGCAGAGCGCGACGGGCTGATCAAGCTGGTCAAGTTCCTCAAGCAGGACGCCATGTGCAATTTTGAGACGCTGATCGACATTTGCGGGGTCGACTATCCCCAGCGCGCCCAGCGCTTTGACGTGGTCTACCATTTCCTGTCCATGCGCATGAACCACCGCATTCGCGTCAAGATCAAGACTGACGAGGAAGGCAGCGTGCCAACGCTGACAGAGCTGCACCCAAGCGCCGACTGGTTTGAGCGTGAGGCGTTCGACATGTACGGGATCCGCTTTGCGGGTCATCCGGACATGCGCCGCATCCTCACCGATTACGGGTTCGAGGGCTATCCGCTGCGCAAGGATTTTCCGCTCACCGGCTATACCGAAGTGCGTTATGACGACCTTGAAAAGCGCGTCATCCACGAGCCTGTCGAACTGACCCAGGAATATCGCAATTTCGATTTCCTCTCGCCGTGGGAGGGCATGACAGCCCTCATTCCAGGTGATGAGAAGGCCGAACCAGTCGAAGGGGAGGGCGCGTAAATGGCTGACGACATGAAACTCCTGCCCGAAGAAGACCGCGTCTTTACGCTGAACTTTGGTCCACAGCATCCGGCTGCGCACGGCGTGCTGCGCATGGTGATGGACCTGGACGGCGAGCTGGTCACCCGCATCGACAGCCATATCGGCCTGCTGCACCGCGGCACCGAGAAATTGCTCGAGTACAAGACCTATCTGCAGGGGCTGCCCTATTTCGACCGGCTGGACTACGTGGCCCCGATGAACCAGGAACATGCCTGGTGTCTGGCAATTGAGCGGATGCTCGGGCTGGAAGTGCCGCGCCGCGCCTCATTTATCCGTGTCATCTATTCAGAGATTGGCCGTATCCTGAACCACTTGCTGAATGTCGGCACGCAGGTCATGGATGTTGGTGCGCTGACGCCGATTACCTGGTGTTTCGAGCAGCGTGAAATTCTGTGTGGGTTTTATGAGCGCGCGTGTGGGGCGCGCTTCCACGCGGCCTATTTCCGCCCCGGCGGTGTGCACCAGGACCTGCCGCAGGACCTGATCGATGACATTATGACCTTCTGTGAGGCGTTCCCGCAGGCGCTCGCCAATATTGAAGGTCTCATCACGGAAAACCGGATTTTCAAGCAGCGCAATGTCGATATTGGTGTGGTCGATGAGAAGACCATCATGGAATACGGCTTCAGCGGTGTGATGGTGCGCGGCTCAGGCTTTGCCTGGGACCTGCGTCGTAGCCAGCCTTACGAAATCTATAGCGAAATCCCGCAAGAGGTGTTTCCGGTCATCGTCGGCAAGAATGGCGACAATTATGATCGCTATGTCTGCCGCATGGACGAGATGCTGGTCTCGAACGAGATCATCAAGTGGTGTATCGAGAACATGCCGAAAGGCCCGGTTCTGGCTGAGGGCACCAAGGTTAGCCCGCCGCGCCGTGGTGAGATGAAGCGCTCCATGGAAGCGCTGATCCATCACTTCAAGCTCTACACCGAAGGCTTCCACGTGCCTGAAGGCGAGATTTATGCTGCCATTGAGGCCCCGAAAGGCGAGTTTGGTGTCTATCTTGTCGCTGATGGCAGCAACCGGCCTTACCGTGTGAAAATTCGCCCACCGGGCTTCCCGCACCTCGCGGCGATGGATCATCTGTGCAAGGGTCATCAGCTGGCCGATGTCTCGGCGATCCTGGGTTCTCTGGATATCGTGTTCGGGGAGATTGACCGCTAGTGAAGAGGGTTCGCGCATTTGCTTGTACGGTACTGTTGTCAGGGGCGGCGATGAGCCTGTCTGCCTGCGCGGCGACCGATACTGCAGCTGTGTCTGACGAAATGGCTGACTTCAAACGTCAGGCGGTTGAGGTCTCCCCGGTCACCAATGCGATTGCCGCTTCGAATACGTTCTATTTCTGTGGTGCCCATCCGCAGGCGGACCGCTTTGATGCACTGTGTGAAGCCTGCGATGTTGATCTGTACTTTGACAAGGATTTGCCATTCAACGCAGACCCGGCACAGGACGCCCCGGTTGTCGGTCTGAAGGCGTATGCGACGCACTATTACCATGAATACAAGCCGTGGCATGAGGGCGAGGCCCCGCGCATAACGGTCACCGGCGAACGCGGCATGCGAAAGTTCGAGGCGCGCGAGGTGACACCTGCAGCAGCGCACGACCTGTTCGACCAGGCTAATGCCTGGTGTCAGGCCCGACGTGACGGCGAATTCCTGGTCCGCAAGGAAGAGATTGACGCCATGATCGTGGAGGCTGGCCAATGACTGCCTTTCCCGAACAGCGCTTGTCGATTGTCACGCTTGGTGTGCGCGACCGTGCAGCCATGACCGATTTCTATGAGCGTGTGATCGGCTTCCGCAATGTTGGCCCCGAGGAAATGACCATGTTTGACATGGGCGGGTTCGTGCTCGGCCTGTGGGAGGCCGACAAGCTGGCCGAAGATGCTGGCCAGACCGGCGCACGCCCGGAGGGGTTCAATGGCATGGCGCTGGCTTACAATGCTCGTTCTGAAGCCGAGGTCGATGCGATTTTCGACCAGCTGGCCCGTGCCGGGGCAAATGTCACCAAGGCGCCGCACAAGGCGTTCTGGGGTGGCTATTCCGGATATTTCGCCGACCCAGAGGGCAATGCCTGGGAGGTCGCCTACAACCCGTTTTGGAAATTTGATGAAGCAGGGCGTGTGGTCCT
>CBDUKI010000245.1:0-3649 GCA_965367765.1 uncultured Henriciella sp. | reverse complement strand
GCTTGTAAGGGGCGCTATCGGCCGTGATCACGGGCAATCCACCCTCAGACGGGCGAACGCCCTGGCGATAGGTATTCCAGACAACGCCTGCGAAGATCAGCAGCACGCCCAGCGCCAGCACCAGAATCAGCGGCCCACGGCCAGACTCGTCGTCACCGATCTCAAATCCGCGATATTCATCTTCATAAGGTCCGAAATCATAGTCTGGACCATCTGCAATCCGGCTCATCATCACCCCTGATTCAACTTCTAGAGTTAACAATAAGGGGCGTTTCGTTAACGATGCTTGAATCTACGGGCCGCAATTACCGGTTCAAAGCATGCTTTCCATACTGAAAAGTCGCCGGTGCAGCTCAATCGCGTATGCATCCGTCATGCCAGCAAGATAATCACACACAAGACGCGCCCGGCGTTCGGCCGGGGCCTGTTCGGCATCCCGGCGCCAGACATCCGGCAGGGTTTCAGGTTCAGCCATGAACAGGGCGAACAGTTCCTTCAGGATACGCTTGGCCTGGCTGCGCATCCGGTTGACCTTGTAATGCTTGTACATGCGCTCATAGAGAAATGCCCGCAAAGCCCTCTGATCGCGCTCCAACTCATCCGAAAAGGCGACGAGCGGCACATCCATGGCGCGCACGTCTGCGGCTGATTGCGGCTTGTACTTCGCCACCCGGCGGCGCGTTTCAGCTGTCAGGTCGTCAATCCAGTGGCCAATCAGTCGGCGAACGGCCTCATAGACCGTACGCTGCTGGTCCAGGACCGGATAGGCCTTGCGGACATCGCGGAACACGTCGCCCACGAGCGGCAGTTCCAGCAGGTCTTCGATGCTGAACAGGCCAGCTGAAATGCCATCATCGATATCGTGATTATTGTAGGCAATATCATCGGCCAGGGCGGCGACCTGCGCTTCTGGTCCGGCAAACTGGTCAAGCTCCAACTGCTCGAGATAGGCAAATTCCCGGAACGCTTCAGGCAGGTCATCAATACAATTGTCAGCGGTAATCAGCGGGCCGTTATGCTTGACCAGCCCCTCCAACATTTCCCAGGTCAGGTTCAGGCCATCGAAATTCGGGTAGCGGCGCTCCAGTTTGGTCACGACGCGCAATGTCTGGGCATTGTGGTCGAAGCCCTCGAACTCAGCCATGCACTCATCCAGCTGGTCTTCCCCGGCATGGCCGAATGGCGGATGGCCAAGGTCGTGCGACAGGCCCATCGCTTCAGCGAGATCCTCATCCAGCCCCAGCGTCCGCGCGACCGAGCGGGCAATTTGCGCGACTTCCAGCGAATGCGTCAGCCGGGTGCGATAGTGATCGCCCTCATGGGCCACGAAAACCTGCGTTTTCTGTTTTAATCGGCGAAAAGCTGAGCTGTGGATGATCCGGTCCCTATCGCGCTGAAATGGCGTACGCGTGGCCGAATGCGGCTCATCATGGAAGCGCCCGCGCGAGCCTTCCCACAAGGTCGCGAAAACTGCCCTCTTTTCGGGAAGCTCCGGCTTTACTATCTTATGGACCATGAGCGAGATCACCCTTTCCGAGTCGGCTGCCAAGCGCATTAACGCGATTCTGGCCAAACAACCTGATATGTCTTACCTGCGCGTTAGCGTGGAAGGCGGTGGCTGTTCCGGCTTTTCCTACAAGTTTGATCTCACTGACACGGCCAATGCGGACGATCTGGTTATCACCCGTGACGGCGCGACCGTGCTCGTCGATGAGATGAGCCTGGAATTCATGGCCGGATCTGAAATCGACTTCTCAACCGAACTGATCGGCGCGGCATTCAAGATCACCAACCCGAATGCCACCGCAGGCTGCGGCTGCGGCACGAGTTTCAGCGTCTAGGTCTGTCGTCTCCCTATTTGCGCCCAAGCCAGGCCCGTGATTAGCTTCGACAATGTCGCAGGGGGTCAGCCTGCGGCGCAGTCAGGAGCCTATTTAGATGACAACTCAAACATTTCAGGCCCATGATGGTGGCTGCGATTGTGGTCACCTGCGCTACAGAATGAACCAGCCGCCTTTCATTGTGCACGGCTGCCATTGCAAGATTTGCCAACGCCAAACCGGCTCAGCCTTTGCCATCAATGCCCTGACAGAGGCCTGTCATGTTGAGGTCATCAGCGGTGAATTTGAAGAGATCGTGTCTGAAACCCCTTCTGGCCGCGGGCAAATCATCGCGCGATGCCCCAAGTGCCATGTTGCGGTCTGGAGCAATTATTTCATGGGTGGAATTGTGAAAGGTATTCGCTTTGTCAGGGTCGGCACGCTGGATAATCCCAACCGTCACCCGCCTGATGTGCATATCTTCACCGAGTCAAAACAAGATTGGGTCGTGTTTCCAGAAGGCGCGCATGTCGAAGCCGTTTACTACGACTATGAAACCACTTGGTCGCCAGCGAACAATCTAAGGCGTAAAGAGCTTCTTGCCCAACTCGAATAGGGGCCATCATTGCCCCAAAGCCAGCACGTCCTAGCGCCCCATCTCGATGCCAAGGCTCGCAACCAGATGGTAATATCCGAAGATGACGAGGCCGAAAAAGGCAATCAGAATCAGTTCGTGCTTGAAATGATTAGAGTGAAAGAAGTCGCGATCCCGCTGGTGCACAACATCCATCAGCTCGTCGCCAAACCTGATCGACAGGAATGTGCCAAGTGCTGACAGCGCAATTACGGCCCAATATGGAAACGGCGTCGTCAAAATCTCCTTGAAGGCACGCGTCAGCAGCGTCGTGTCATAAGCCTCTGCGGCAAAGCGCAGGGCAAACAAGTTCAATGAAATCGCCACGGTCCAGACCATGATTTCCGACACGATCATGCGGATGCCAAACAGTATCCGAAGCGGAAAATCCAACAGGAAACCTGCATCCGCAACCGGTGTGCATAGGACAAAAAAACTCCAGGTTAGCGCCGCCGCCATACCGCCCGTCAAAAGTCCGTACTCATGGCTGAGATAGGTAAAATATCCGACCAGGATGAGGCCCAGAAAGATAAACTTGATCAGGACCTGGCGGCCCGGCTTATGCGACACTTCAGTCATGGCGCTCCCGCTCCAGACCTATCCCTGCCACTTTGTCCGGAGCGTGACAATCTCTTCGGCCATGGTCGGGTGGACCGCGCAGGTGTCATCAAACTGCTGCTTGGTGGCCCCCATCTTCACCGCAATGGCGACCATCTGGATCATCTCGCCGGCATCCGGCCCGATAATGTGAACACCCACAACGCGTTGATCATCCTGCTTCACGACCAGTTTCATGAACACGCGCTTCTTACTGCCGCTCAGCACGTTCTTCATCGGCCCGAAATCAGTCTTGTAGATGTCGACATCACCATAGAGTGCGCGTGCATCATGCTCGGCCAGGCCGACTGTGCCGACTTCCGGTTGCGTGAAAACCGCTGTGGCGATGTCGCTATGGTCCATCTTACGCGGCGTACCGCCAAATTCGGTGTCGGCGAAAGCATGGCCCTCGCGTAGCGCCACCGGGGTCAGTTCCATACGCCGCGTCGCATCGCCCACAGCCCATATCGAAGGCACGTTGGTTTTCGAAAACGCATCAACGGCAATCTCGCCGCGCGGGCCAAGTTCGACCCCGGCCCTGTTGAGACCCAGGCCCGCAATGGCCGGAACGCGGCCAACGGCCATGAAGATCGTGTCG
>CBDUKI010000244.1:0-3655 GCA_965367765.1 uncultured Henriciella sp. | reverse complement strand
GATCGGCCAGCAGATCCAACGCACGCGGGAAATCGCGAAACTGGTGTCCCAACAGGGCAGCTTCGAACAGATGATGATCGGCCGCGAGGCGGCAGCTTTTGCCAGGGGCAATGCGGTTGAATGGGTCAAGCGTGTCGACGTGGTGGTGACTGAAACTGAAGCGCCGGTCTATCTGGTGCTGACCTCGTACAATTCCATCCTGTGGAACATTCAGGCCGCCCCAGGTGTTGAAATCGACGGTATTGTCGTCAGCGCCTATGAAGGCGGCGCGATTGCCAATGGCGTCGATGAGCGCCGCACCGCCTTCATGGGGTTTGACGGCTCGCCAAACCGTCAATGCTACCTGAAGGGACGCGCCCGCCCCGCAACGGTTGAGACGCGGATAGCCGGGGCAAAGAATCTCAACCCGGATTTTGACGAGCGCCGCTACCGCCAGCGCTGGGAAGCCGAGTACAGGCAGGGGCTTAAATTCTTCAGCACTGACCTGCCACGCAAGTTCGGCAGGCCCCCGTCCTGGCATCTCACCAATGCACGCGGCGGCCCGTTCCAGGCCGTGCTGGTGGGCCCCAAGCCGGATGTTGCGTTTGAACAGGCACCTATCTCACGGTTGCAGATCCCGTCCTATATCGCCCCGTTCTGGGGCACGCGCCGCGCCGCCTTCGAGTATTTCGGACTAAGCTAGCCAAGTCTTGTCAGCCCCCGAAAAAAGGGTGACACTCCCGTCAAGAATGATGGGAGGAGATATCGTGCTGAAGTCAATAGCGACAGGGGTAGCCGCGCTGGCACTGCTTTCGGCGTGCGGCGAGAAAACCGCTGAAACGCCGCCGCCAGCCAGTGAGGGCGCAAGCGGGATCAGTGCCGGGGAAGACTTTGCCGCCAGCCTGCAAACCGCGCTGATAGAGGCCGAGCCGGGTGCGATGATCACCCTGCCTGCGGGTACGTTCCAGCTGGTTGACGGCCTATCGCTGGATGTTGACGGGGTGACGATTGCCGGGGCCGGCATTGATGAGACCATCCTGGACTTTTCGGGCCAGACCGGCGCGGGCGAAGGCCTGCTGGTCACTTCGGACGATGTCACCCTGACCGGGTTCACGGTGCGCGACACCAAGGGCGATGGCATCAAGTCGAAAGGCGCTGACCGGATCATCTACCGTGACCTGGCAGTGGAATGGAGCGGCGAGCCGGACGAATCCAATGGTGCCTACGGCGTGTATCCGGTCGAGAGTACGGACGTGCTGGTGGAACGTGTGCGCGTGCGCGGGGCCTCAGATGCAGGGATCTATGTTGGCCAGTCGGACAATATCATCGTGCGTGACAGCCTGGCCGAATACAATGTTGCCGGGATCGAGATCGAGAACTCAACCCGCGCGGACGTCTACAACAATACGGTGACCAAGAATACTGGCGGCCTGCTGGTCTTCGACTTGCCTGACCTGCCCAAGACAGGCGGGCATTCAACCCGGCTGTTCAACAATCTGGTCGTCGACAACAACACGCGCAATTTCGCGCCACCGGGAAACATTGTGGCGGGCGTGCCGTCCGGCACCGGCATCCTGATCATGGCCAATGACCGGATTGAAGTGTTCGGCAACGAGCTGCGGGACAATCGCTCGACGCATATCCTGATCACGGCCTATTCGTCGGAGTTTGGCGACGCGCGGTATAATCCCTTGCCGCGCAATATCCTGGTCACCGACAATATCTACGAGCACGGTGGCTATGAGCCGCAAGGCGACCTCATGCCCCTGGCACTGCTGATGGGGGGCACGTTGCCGGATATCGTCTCTGATGGCGTCAATCGCTGGGGCGATGGCGAGGCTGTGGATCTCAACCTGGTCATCGCTGAGCCGGAGGATGTCAGCTTTGTCGATTTCGGGCTTGGGGCCTATCCTTTGAACCCGGTGAACCTGTCACCGAGCCAGGAACGCCCGCAGGCGAGCGAGCTGGCGCGCCTGCCAGATATCGACCTGACTCACGGGCGATGAAACGGGTCGGGCTTGTCCTGGCCGGTCTGGTTCTGGCGGCCTGCGCGCGCCCGGCACCGGGCCCGGACATGGCGGTGATCCTGTCCCCGAAGCCTGCGCCGGACCTCGCCGACTATGGCCTGTTCAGGGATGCCGGCGCGCGCCAGCCGAGCGCAGGCGTTGTGGCCTATGACCTGGTGAACCCATTGTTCACCGATTATGCCGACAAGTATCGCTTTGCCTACATTCCCGAGGGGGGCGCTGCGCGGTTTGCCGAGACCGATGTGTTCGACTTCCCGGTTGGCAGTGTGTTGGTCAAGACCTTTGCCTATGAAGACCGCTATATCGAAACCCGCCTGCTGATCCACCAGGCCGAGGGCTGGCAGGCCATTCCCTATGTCTGGAATGAAGCCGGGACGCAGGCGCGCTATGCCCCGATCGGGGCGCGGTTGGACCTCGACGTGATCGGATATGATGGTGTTCGCCGGGCCTTCACCTATGCCGTGCCGAACAAGAACCAGTGCAAGACCTGCCACCAGAGTGGCGACACGCTGACCCCGATTGGTCCGAAGGCACGCAATCTCAACAAGCCAATGGCAGATGGGGCAAACCAGCTGGAAGCCTGGCTGGCGCGGGGAATGATCGACACGCTGGGCGCCCATCCTGAAAGGGTGCCCGATGCCTTCGATGAGACCATGCATATCAATGACCGGGCGCGGGCCTATCTCGACATCAATTGTGCCCATTGCCACAAGCCTGACGGGTCGGCCTCCAATTCCGGCCTGTGGTTGGACTGGAATGAGGAAGACCGGGTCAAGCTGGGCGTCAACAAGCATCCGGTTGCGGCTGGACGCGGGGCCGGCAGGCTGGAACTGGTCATCGCGCCAGGCGAACCGGAGCAATCGATCCTGACATTTCGCATGGCGTCGAGTGAAGCGGGCATTGCCATGCCAGAGCTTGGCCGCGCCCTGATCGATGAAGCCGGGGTAGAGCTGATCGAGGACTGGATTTACGACATGCCTGATGACTGGGCCAGTGACTAAGGCGTCACCACATTGAACCAGAAGTCAGGCTGATCGAGCGACTGGAAGAAGTCGGCAACCGCACGTATATCCCCTTCCGCTGAAAGATTGCCGACCACGACCTGCGATTGCAGCTCGGCTTCGCCAAGCAGGATGCGGTCGAAAATATCTCGCGTCAGGGTCAGGCTGGCAATCGCCTCGTCACTGGCTGCGTCACGTGGCACGATGACCGAGCGGTTGATGTGCAGGGCAATCGTCTCGTCAGTATCGGTGAAATTGAACTGGATGACGAACGGGTCTTCGCGACGCATCAGGTTGGGGGCATAGCGCGCCGCAATGGCATCAAACAGGTCGATCGAGGGGACGGCCTTGAGGAAGTCCTTGTTGCCCAGTGGTGGATTGCCGACGCCTGGCAAGCCGTTACGCAGTTCCGCCGCGCCGGTCAGGTAATAACTGCGCCAGGCGCCGCTTTCGGCCTGGAAGCCGATCTGTTCATAGCTTGCCGCCAGCCAGGACTTGGCCAACTCGTTCTGCGGATAGGCAAATACGATGTGGTTGAAGACCTCAGCCGCCCAGCGATAGTCACCCTTCTCAAAGGCCTCGATGCCGACGCCCAGGGCGGCGTCTTGCCCGCCCATGGCCTCGACATAGCGCGGCGCTGTCGTCGTG
>CBDUKI010000243.1:0-3669 GCA_965367765.1 uncultured Henriciella sp. | reverse complement strand
CTTCAGGTGGGCAAACAGTGACCACCACTCTAACGCGGCGGGATCGAATGTGCACCCGGACGCCTTCTGCCAGATCTCCAGCGCCTGCGGCCAGGGCAAATAGCCTGCAGCGCGTTCCTCGTCATTGGCACACCAGAACGGATCAGTGGCCCAGGCAAGGTCTTCATAAGGGTCGCCGATATGCGCCATTTCCCAGTCCAGGATGGCGGTGATCGTTCCTTCGTCATCCTGCAGGAAATTGCCGGTGCGATAGTCGCCATGCACGATGGACAGGCGCTGGGCCGGTGGTGGGGGATTGTTTTCGAGATAGCGGATCGCCGCTTCGGCGACGGGCTGAGGGTGGGCTGCATTGCAGCGGATCTCATTGGCCCAATAGTCCAGTTCGCGTTTCCAGCAGGCGTCCGGTGCGGGTGTGTCGGTTTGCTCGGCCAGCGGCGAGCCTTCAACCGGCAAGGCCGCGATGGCCCCCATATGCTGGAAAAAGTCTTCGCCCAGCGCAGCGCGGTGCGGTTCAGCCGATTCAATCTGGAACGGGTTGAGCGGGCTGCCTGTCTCGATCCGCCCCATGACGAAGAAAGGCGCGCCGAGCGCCTGCGTGCCCTCTTCCAGATACATCGCCTCCGGCACCGGAATACCGGACTGTCCGAAGGCTGACCTTATCGCCGCAAACTCGATCCGGCGTTCGGTATCGATCAGGCTGTCGGGCGGGTCACGGCGCAGGATGACGCCTTTGACTTTCGGCCCGGTGGCGTCCTCATAGGCCAGATCGACCGAATAGGTCTGGCGGCTGGCCCCGCCATGTATACGGTTGATGGCACTGACGGAAACATTGCGCGCGCCAGGCAGCTTGGCCTCGATATAGGCCGCGAATGCCTCGGCAAGCTCAGCCTCAGACATCGAGTACATCCTTCCAGCCGCTTGGCCCGTGCGGCCCAAGGAAGAGCTGCTCCAGCGCGCCAATGCCCTGGCTGGTCTGGCCATCCGGGCCGGTATGGGTCGCCTTGACGATTTCCTGGATGTGCAAGTTGTCAGGCTGCTGCCACGGCATTTCGGCGGGCACGAAATCCTCACGCTCTATGGCATAGCCGCCTTTGAAGGCCCCATGGGCCCATTCAGGGTGGCCATAGCCGATGCCCTTCATCTGGAATGTCGTGATCGGCTCATACTCGACCTGGTGCTCGCGCCCTTGGCCATCCATCAAGCGCAGCACAGCGCGCTCGGCCCGGCGTGTCCCCTTGGCATAGGTGACTTCCATGCGCGGGCGGTTGAGGTGCAACAGGTCATCATGGCCTGCCCCGTCCATGGCCAGCACCGCGCGCGTGTTCCATGGCGAGCCGTGAGCGTCTTCATTGACATGGAAATAAAGCGACAGGTTGGGGAAATTGGTCGGCGCCCAGATCCAGTAGAATTGCGGCAGCTGCACCGGCACGACCTCTTGCGGGTCACGCGCGCCAATCGGGCGCACGCCCCACGAGCGGTCGCGCGTCCCATAGAACTTGTCGACCTTGATGGTCTCGCCATCCACCTTGATTTCGCCGCGCCACAGCCCGTTCTGGGTCATCCGGGTGCAATCCATGACCATGCGCGGGCCCTGGCGATAGGTAAAACGCGGCTCCTCGACCGGGAAGTGGCGACCGGTAAACTCAACGTCCAGCGCCAGACCCTCGGCCTCTTCCAGCGTCAGGCGGATGCGCTTGAGTTCCTCGACCACGCTGACCGATAGCGGGCCAACCTTGGTGTCCATCCGTTCCATGCCGAGAATACGGCTGACATGGACCGATTTCTGCACCCCGTCCTTAACGATCGAGACCGCCCCGTCCATGATGTTGATATGCGGATAGACGCCGAACGAGGCCGCGAAGAAGACCGAACCGTCCGGACTGTAGCCGTTGAAGAAATAGCGATCGTAGAAATTGCGGTCCGAGCCGGCATAGGCCACCGGTTCCGGCGTCTGGTGAATGGGATACTCGTCCCCTTTGGTCAACATGCGCTTTCCTCCCGTTGCGGCACCTCTTGGCGGGTGCGGATACACCTCTAGACTGGCCGTGAAGCGACACAGGCGTCAATGCCTCACTCAAGGGAAAACTCGACATGGCCAGCAAAGTCACCGCCGCAGAAGTCAACGCCTTCTACGCCCAGCAATTCGAAGGCCGCAGCGGCCAGGACCAGATTGTCGAAGTGCGTGAAAACTATGCCCGTCTGCGCCATGATGTGACGCAGCAACACCTGCGCCCAGGCAATTATATTTCCGGGCCAACCCAGATGGCATTGGCCGACAGCGCCGCCTATGTCGCCATCTTTACCCGCACCGGGATAGTCCCGATGGCGGTGACCTCCAATCTCAACATCAATTTCCTGCGGCCCTGCATCGGCACGGCTGTGGTCGGCGAGGCCCGGCTGATGAAACTTGGCAAGGCGCTGGCGGTCATCGAGGTTGAAATTCGCGCCGAAGGCAGCGACAAGATGTCCAGCCACGCTATCGTCACCTATGCCCTGCCACGGGAGGCCTGACCCGATGTTGACCCTCAGTTCCGCCGTTGCCGGTTTCATTGCCGTCGCACTTGGCGCCTTCGGCGCCCATGCCCTGCAGGACGGGTTCTCGCCGCAAGCCGTCGGCTGGTGGCAGACGGCGACACAATACCTGTTCGCAAACGCCGTCGCCGGGCTGGCCATTGGCCTGTCGGGGCGCGATGGGGCGTGGAACACCGCTGGCCTGTTCATGGTCTACGGTGCGGGCCTGTTTGCCCTCACGCTCTACGCCATGGCCCTGGGGGCGCCGCGTTTTCTTGGCGCGGTCACGCCGATTGGCGGCCTGGTCATGCTGACCGGCTGGGGCCTCGCCGTCGCCTCGTCATTTCGCGCGTAAGACCCGACGTCACCCCTCGCCATTTGCCGATGGCCCGCCTAACTAGCGGGGAAACATACGTATTGCATGGGAGCCAAGCCAATGAGCCTTTTCGATCTAACAGGAAAATCCGCGATCATTACTGGGTCATCACGCGGCATCGGCAAGGCAATCGCTGAGCAGATGGCGGCCCAGGGCGCAAAAGTCACGATCAGCTCGCGCAAGCCCGGCCCATGCCAGGACGTCGCCGCCGCCCTGAACGAGAAGCATGGCGAGGGCACGGCCATTGCGGTGCCTGCGAATATCTCCTCCAAGGAAGGGCTGCAGCGCATGGTCGACGCGACCAATGAGGCCTTCGGCAAGGTTGATATTGTTGTCTGCAACGCCGCCTCGAACCCTTATTACGGCCCGATGTCCGGGATTGAGGACGAGCAGTTCGAGAAAATCCTCTCCAACAACATCATCTCGAATCACTGGCTGATCCAGATGTGCGCCCCGCAAATGCGCGAACGCAAGGATGGCGCAATCATTCTGGTCTCATCCATTGGTGGCCTGAAAGCCTCGTCCGTCATCGGCGCGTACAACATCTCCAAGGCGGCCGATTTCCAGCTCGCCCGCAATTTGGCCGAGGAATTCGGCAAGGACAATGTCCGCGTCAACTGCATTGCACCGGGCCTGATCAAGACCGATTTCGCCCGCGCCCTGTGGGAAAACCCGGACACGCTGAAACGCGCGACCTCGACCACGCCGCTGCGCCGGATTGGTGAGCCGGTGGAAATTGCCGGTGCCGCCGTCTATCTCGCCAGCGCCGCAGGCAGCTTCAT
>CBDUKI010000242.1:0-3672 GCA_965367765.1 uncultured Henriciella sp. | reverse complement strand
TCTGGTTATTGGTCTGGTCGCGACAGCCTGCAGCCCGGCCTCTCAATTGCCGGATATGCAGCCGGGTGAAACCGGACGAGTGGTGCGGATCATTGATGGCGACGCTTTGGCTCTGAATACCGGGCAAAGCGTTCGCCTGATCGGGATCGAGGCACCGGCGTTGCGTCCGCGAGGTCGCGACCCAGACCCCTATGCTGTTGAGGCGGCACGCGCGCTTGAGGACCTTGCGCTCGGCCGAGAGGTTCAGCTGCACTACCCTGGCTTGACCCGGGACCGCTATGACCGGGCCCTGGCGCATGTGGTGACCCGGGATGGTGCTGGTCCAAGGCTTTGGTTGAACATTGAGCTGGTGCGGCGCGGCGCGGCGCGGGTGCGGCTCTATCCTGACACGGCTGCTCAAGGCGAGGTGCTATTGGCTGCCGAGGCGACGGCCCGCCTGGATAGGGTGGGGCTGTGGGCGAAGACTGCCTACCGTGTCCCCACAGCAGACGAGGTAGATGCTTCGACACGCGGGTTCATGCTGGTTCAGGGGCGCCTGGATCATCTGGAGTCACCGGAGGGACGATATCGCGAGACATTGGCTTGTCAGTGGGCCTTGTCAGGCGCTGCCTTAGCGCTGCAGGTGCGCCAGGACGCAGCGTCTGTCTGCGATCTGCCGGTGGGGAGCGACGTTCGATTACGCGGATGGGTTAGCAATCAAAGCCTGGATGTGACACACCCACTGCATGTTGAGTTGCTGAACCGCGCGGTGGACTAACCGGCTATATATTGCGCGCCGTTGACCGTCATTGTTGCGCCGGTGATGAAAGCGGCCTCGTCACTGGCCAGATAGGCGCACATGGACGCAATCTCCTCGGCTTTTCCGAGACGGCCGACCGGGATGGTGGCAATAATGCTGTCGAGAACTTTTTCAGGCACGGCGCGTACCATTTCAGTGTCGATATAGCCGGGGCAGATCGTGTTGACCGTGATGCCTTTCTTGGCGCCTTCCTGGGCCAGAGCCTTGGAGAACCCGATCAGGCCGGCCTTGGCGGCAGAATAGTTGGCTTGGCCAAACTGACCTTTCTGACCATTGATCGAGGAAATGTTGATGACCCGACCAAAACTGCGTTCACGCATGCCATCCCAGACATGGCGGGTAACATTGAACGCGGATGTGAGATCAACATCGATAACCTGCTGCCACTGCTCCAGGCTCATCTTGTGGAAGGGGGCATCCCGTGTGATCCCGGCATTATTCACGATCACGTCGAGCGGACCTATCTTCGCTTCAATCGCCTCAATCCCGGCCCCAACGGCGGCGAAGTCAGCCACGTCGAATTTGTAGGCACCAATACCTGTTTCATCCTCGAACGCTTTGGCCGCATCTTCATTGCCGCCGAAATTGGCTGCCACCGTGTAACCGCGTGCCTTCAGTCCCTCACTGATGGCGCGTCCGATGCCACGGGTTCCGCCGGTAACCAAAGCTGTTCTAGACATGTTTATTCCTCCCGGTATGCTGCATAGCATGAATTTTGCTGCATAGGCTAAACAGGTTTTAAGCACGTTCGCCGTACAAGCACCATTTCGGCTATAGTCGTAAGGTATTTTGCGCCCGAGTGTGAGTGATAAATAGGCACACCTGGTCATCAAGGTGTTGTGGAGAGGCAAAGACATGACGAAGTCAAATGACACGTCGGAAACCGTGATCATCAAGAAGTATGCGAACCGTCGTCTGTATGACACGTCGACCTCCTCTTATGTCACCCTGGAACACCTGTCAGATCTCGTGCGCCGAGAGGTCGATTTCGAAGTGCGCGATGCCAAGACAGGTGAAGACCTGACGCGTCAAGTGTTGACGCAGATCATTTTCGAGAAAGAGAACAAGGGTGAAGGCGCCCTGCCGGTCAATTTCCTGCGCAAGCTGATCGGGTTCTATGGCGCCGCCCCGCAGACATTGCTGCCAGCCTGGCTGGAAATGAGCATGAACAGTTTCGCCGACAGCCAGGAAAAATGGAACAAGACCCTCGGCAAGACGCCGAACCCGTTCGCCATGTTCGAGCAACAGACCCGCGCGAACATGGAGCTGTTCGAGAACGCGATGCGGATGTTCCGGCCATCGGATTCTGCTCCAACCGGTGCGGCACCTGCAGGCAATTCCGAAGCAGCCAAACCTAAGGCCGGGTTCAACGAGGATGCCGTGGCGATCCTGCGGGGCCAGATGGAGGCCATGCAGGCACAACTCGATGCCCTGTCAGGCAAGAACTGAGCTTTCCTAGTCCAGCGCCCGGGCGGCGATGATTTCACCGTGATCCGGGCCTTGTACCAGAATGGCGCAAGAGCGCTCACATGACACGTTCAGGGTGATGTCATCACCCGTCCAGAGTCCAATCGTTCGCGTGGAAATGACGGGATTGACCATTCCGGTCTGGTGCGCGTCAGCAGGCAAGTATTCGACCATGACAATATCCTGAGCCGTGGCCGGCTGGACCGGACCGCTGATCGTAATGGAGCAGTCGGACTGGGAAATGGTCGGGGCGCCAGTCGTGCGTTCTGTCCGCCGGAACTCGATATTCTCGTCGACCTGTTTGCGACGCGTGGCCGGACATTGCTTGGCCCCATCATAGATCGATTGCGGAGTATAAGGCGCGCGCAGGCTCAAACGGTCGACATAAGACGCCTGACGAGCCTTGGCTTCGGGAATGGCCATCGGATCTGGATCGCCGAGATAGTCCCAGTAATCGACAGACCAGGTCAGCACCAGAACATCTGGTTCGTCATTGACAACGGATCGCAAGGTGCGGTGGGCCTTCGGGCAAGCGGGGCAGTTCTGGGACGCGAATAACTCGATCACGACCGGATTGTCATCCGCCACGACTTGCGGCGTGGCCAGCAGTCCGAGGCAAGCAAAAAGGGCGAAAATCCGTATCATGACTGATGTCATAACCGGATCTTCGCCCTTTGAGGACTCACGAAGGTGTGAGAGCTGCTTTAGGCGGCCTCTTTGGCGAGGTTGCGCAGCACATAGTGCAGGATGCCGCCATTGCGGTAATATTCCAGCTCATTGTCGGTATCGATGCGGACAACCGTATTGGCGGTCGCTTCGCTGCCATCAGTGCGCTTGATCTTCACCACGACTTTCTGACGTGGCTGGATATCAGCGATGCCCTCAATCGTGACTTCCTCGTCGCCCTTGAGGCCCAGGGTTTCCCAGGTTGTGCCTGCTTCGAACTCGAGCGGCAGGACGCCCATACCGATCAGGTTGGAACGGTGGATACGTTCAAAGCTGCCCGCGATGACCGCTTTTACACCAAGCAGGATCGTGCCCTTGGCCGCCCAGTCTCGTGATGAGCCGTTGCCGTAGAGTTGGCCAGCGAAGATGACCAGTGGCTTGTGCTCGGCATGGTAACGCATCGCCGCATCATAGATCGGCATCTGCTCACCAGACGGATAGTGTTTCGTCACACCGCCTTCGACGCCTGGCACCATCTGGTTCTTGATGCGGATATTGGCGAACGTGCCGCGCATCATGACCTGATGGTTGCCTCGGCGCGAGCCATAGGAGTTGAAGTCAAGGACGCCGACCTGGTGTTCGCGAAGGTATTCGCCTTCAGGGCTATCGGCCTTGATCGAGCCGGGCGGGGAAATGTGGTCTGTGGTAATGCTGTCGCCAAACAGGCCGAGGATACGTGC
>CBDUKI010000241.1:0-3706 GCA_965367765.1 uncultured Henriciella sp. | reverse complement strand
ATCGGCTTCCTTGCAGAGTTTGACGATGCGGTTCTGCTCGCTCTCATCCTTGGCCGAAACAGAAATCGAGTGAATGCCGTAGACCCGGCCCTGCATGCCATGTTCGATTGTCTTCAGGCAGAGCAGCTCGGTCTCGTGCTGGTAAGGATTGTTCTCCTGGTCGACATGCACTTCGACCATCTTGTTGAGCTCCTTGGCGGTCTGCATCACGATGTCGAGATGTTCGCCTTCGCGCGGTCGGTCACGCGATGGCAGGCCGCCGCAGAAATCAGCCAGTTTGCACGCTTCGATATATTGCTCACGGGACTTTTCATCGAGCACCCCTTCGAGCGGCTGGATGCCGATCTCGAACCGGATCTTGTCCTTGAAACGCTCCTTGACCTCGACGGCGGCGTGGATCGGTTTCAGGCCGATAATGCTGTCCGCATCGACCATGGTGCGGCAGTATTGCGAGCCCTGGTCAACCACAGTCTGCAGGGCGCGGGAGATGCGCTCGACCAGGTCTTCATGCGTGTAGTTTTCCTTCAGGTGGCGATACAGTTCCCACTTCTTCTCCATATCGGCGAACCCGAGAGCGAGATTTTCCGGCGAGATCAGATAGGCCTTGTCGAAATGGCCGTGATGGTTTGACCAGCCGCCGCGCTGGCGCACCATTTCCAGGAACGTGGACTTCAGGTCCCACGGGCTGTCTTCGGAACGGATGGCATAGGAATACGTGCCTTCTTCGACATCTTTCAGAACCAGCTCAATCGTTTCGCGCGCGACGGTGCGGTCGGTATAGAGCGGGATGCCGTGCTTGACCGACAGGGAGCGGATGGAAGCAGCGTCGGAGGCTTCGTCATAAGTGGTGTCGCCGGTCAGGATGTTGACGACGAAATCGACCTTACCATCCTGGATCAGGGTCTTGATATTGGGCTCTGCATCACTGGAAATCTTGCGCGCGGCGATTGATTCAACCCCATGTTCGGCCAGGAAGCGATGGGTGCCAGGCGTGGCGTAGAGGCCAACCCCGATCTCGGCCATCTTGCGGCAGGCTTCGAGCAGGTATTCCTTGTCTTCCATGGCTCCGGCGCTGATCAGCAGGGAACGCTTTTGCCCCTTGGCCAGCATTTTCAGATTGAAACCGATGAGATCGATCTTCGAGTAAGTGTCCTGGCCAGCCATGTCTTTTCCCTTGTTCTTTCTTTCGCGCGCCATTTGTCCCGGTCATGCGGACAAACGAACAGAACATTGTTCGATTCTAAAAAATACGAAACCGGGTAATTCGTTTCTATAGCGAAACCAGGCGCCGCACGAAAGTGCGCGAACCATTTCCCCACCCAAAAGACAAGCCCCGCATGTCACGGGGCTTGCCAATCAGCTGCAATTTCCGGGGTTTCATGCGCGCGCTGGGAACACCCGCGGGTTGCACAACAGGCCGGCACTGACCAGGGCCACGACCACGCCGACGGGAAAGATTTCCACGAAAGTCATCGGCCAGCGATAGAGCGGATTGCGATACGACACGGCCCAGGCCTCCCAGTCCGCCATTTTCTCGGTCAGCGCCTCACCACTCAGGCCTTTCGCAGCGAAAGACTGGCGCATCGTCTCAAGATATTCACCCACAAAGGCGAAATCCGTCAGGTGCAGGGTAATGTCCCAGGCGATGACATAGAAAACACCCGCAATGGCGGCAATGGAAAGGCCGAGGCCAAGCGCCCGCCAGAAGCCGATCACCCCGCCCCGTTCGCGATCCCGATAGCGCTTGATGCCGACAAAGATCAGCGACAGGACAATAATCATGGACAGGAAACCAAACCAGACCGAATGGCCAAGCCCGGACTGCATGCCCGCGACCATGAGCAATATGACCAGGACGCCGCTAATTGCCCCATAGACCAGAGATATTCGCAACATGATCGTTCTCCCTTGCTGTTCGATCCGGCCCAACTGGTCCGCGATTGGCAGCCACCTGCCTATCACCCGAACGGGTGATTTTCGCGAATGACAGGCCGCTTCACCCTATTGGATGAGGCCAAGCTCGCGCGCGACCTGAACCGCCCTGACGCGCTGGGTCACCTTCAGCTTTTCATAGACGTGGGCAATATGGGTCTTGATCGTATTGGGCGACACGTTCAGGCTTTCGGCAATCTGGCGGTTTGACTGGCCGCTGGCGAGCGCTTCAAGAACGGCATATTCACGGCGCGTGATGCCAAGCGAGGCGAGCGCGGCTTCATTGACCTCGAACCGGCGTGGCCGACGCTGCGGCGTCAGCACCCGCCCGAGCCAGATGCCCAGCACCAGAAAAGCCATGGCAAGCAGGGCAATGTAGATCTCGGTCGTATAAACTTTGGTAAAGTAACGATACTCTGCCCATTGCAAGGCAAAGGCCGCGCCCGCCAGCACGCCTGCATAGAGAAAGATCGTTCTTTTCATCGCCTTAGCCTGCCAAACTCGACACCACTTGACCAGCTGGACCTGCCATTTTCTCGCCCGAATCCGCCCTGTGAGCTTCATATCTCCTTCAGGGATTGGGATCTATAACAAGAAATCAATGCACTCGCTGCTCGCATTTTTGCCATTGTCGGGACTATAATGACCACCATGACTGAAGACGCCGAAACACAGACAGCCACGCCATCTGACACGATTCTGCGGCTTGAGCAGGCGCGCTCGAAAGCAGGCTGGATGGCCTGGTGCGGGCTCGGCCTTGCGATTGCCTGGTGGGTGGCAGGCATTGGCGGGATGATTGGCCTGGTCGGTTGGGAAACGATTTCCGCAGCCCAGCCCATGCTGATCGTTGCGGGCCTGATCGGCCTCTTGCTACCGGGCTTCATGCTGTTGCTGGCTGGTTTCCTGGGGCGCGAACAGATGCGCGCGGCCGCGGCCAATGCCATCGTCCTGGAATCGGCAGCGCGCCTGCTGACCCCGGCTGAACACATGGGCCAGGAAGCGCGCAGCTTTGCCGCCGACATGAGCTCTGCCAGTGCCGAGGTTGATCGCGCCATGGGCCATGCCCTGTCGGCCATGCGAGCCATGGCCAGCGAAATCGGCGATGAACGCCAGCGCCTGGAATCGGTGACCTATGCCAGCGCCGACAATGCCCGCGACCTGGCTCAACGCCTCGGCAATGAACGTACCGCCCTGGAACAGTTGACCAAGGACCTGCGCGAACAGACCCAATTGGTCGGCGATGCGATCCCGCGCCAGGCCGGGATGATTGTCGAATCGGCCAAGGCCGCATCCGAAGAAGTCGCCAGCGCCGAAACAGCGCTTGAAACGCGGCTCGCAAGTTTTGACCAAACCGGACAGGCCATGGCGCAGAAAATCGCCGCGCTCGACAAACTGGCCGCAGAGGCCGGACAGCGCAATGAAACCCTGCTCTTTGCCATCGCGCGGATGGAAGAAAAGCTCGAACAGTCCCGCAAGACGGTCGAGACCGCATCACGCGCCGGGGAACTGGCTGCCGCGGCTGCGGGCACGACGGGTGACCGGTTGATGGAAGCGGTGCGCGCCGCCCTGGATGGGGCCCGCGAAGCCAGCTCTGAAATCCAGAAACGCACCCTGGAAACCTCAGAATCCGCCGCCAAGGCGCTGGCCGATCTAAAAGGGGCCGGGCAACAGGCCGCCGCTGCGGTTCGTGCCGCAGGCATGGCGGCCCGCGCCGAAATGGATATTGCCGAACGCCGCGCCGCCCAGGCCACCAACGCCCTGTTTGAGACCAGCC
>CBDUKI010000240.1:0-3716 GCA_965367765.1 uncultured Henriciella sp. | reverse complement strand
AATTTCTGCGCGCTTCTGCGCGACGATCGCACTGGCTGAGTCTACCGTGTCTTGTGCAGCTGCGAGTGCTTGACGTGCAAGTTCGAGGGCCGCCGATGCCTCCGCTTCCATCTGTTTATTGGTGGTGTCGTCAGCAACCGGCAGGGAGGCAAGACTGTCCTTTGCCTCGGCCAGGGTTTGCTCCGCTTCTTCTTTCTGGGCCTGTTCGCGCGCGACATCTTCGGCAATGCGCGTCGCCTCGCGCTCGAGCCCGGCCAAAAGGTCGGCGGCGTTCTTGCGTTCAGTTTCGAGCCGCGCCAGTTCGATGCGCACCTGACCCAGCTTCCCGGAAGCGACCGCCTCCGCATTCCGCAAAGGTTGCAGGCCCTCGCTTGAATTAAGTCGCTTGGTTTCGGTGACCGCAGCTTCGCGGGTCAGACGTTCGACTTCGTTTCGGGCCTTGATCAGGGCCGTTTCTGCTGCATCCTTGTCCGAGCGCGCC
The DNA here is from genome assembly GCA_965367765.1 of uncultured Henriciella sp. GTDB lineage: Bacteria > Pseudomonadota > Alphaproteobacteria > Caulobacterales > Hyphomonadaceae > Henriciella. Next base: position 3,235 of record CBDUKI010000240.1, on the reverse strand, counting down.
GCATGCCATTTGAGATGGGCAACAAAGGCCTCCAATCCAGCAATTTTTTGGCTGAGCTCTTTATATTTCCGGGCTTTGCGGGCTTGGCGCTTGAGGCTTTCTAACTGGCGTTCAACCTCCGCCGACACCTCGGTCAGACGCTCAAGATTGTTTTCTGCGGCTCGCAGTTTCAGCTCTGACTCGTGGCGCCGGGTATTTAGCCCGGCAATTCCCGCAGCTTCTTCTAGAATGCGACGGCGATTCTGCGGCTTGGAGCCGATGAGTTCGCTGATCTGGCCCTGACGAACGAGCGAAGGCGAATTGGCTCCGGTCGATGCGTCCGCAAAGATAAGCTGTACATCCTTAGCGCGCACGGTCCGGCCATTCAGCTTATAGGTCGACCCGGCTCCGCGCTTGAGGCGGCGCATGATTTCCAGCGTATCAGATGCGTTGAACTCAGGTGGCGCCGTGCGGTCGCTATTGTCGAGCACCAGGGTAACTTCGGCCAGCTCTCGCGCCGGTCGCCCGGCAGCACCGGAAAAGATCAGGTCATCCATCTCGCCGCCGCGCATAGCGCGTGCAGAGTTTGCCCCCATGGCCCAACGCAAGGCTTCCAGAAGATTTGATTTGCCGCAGCCATTGGGTCCGACTATGCCAGTCAGCCCACGTTCGATCGGGACATTTTCAGGGTCAACAAATGACTTGAAGCCCGCAATGCGCAATTCTTTTATGTGCATTGCCGCTCCATCATCATCGCCTACTCACCGGCCTCGTCGGTTGTTGTCTCTGAGACGCCTGCTGCGTCGTCAGCGGGTGCGGATTCGCCAAGCGCTTCATCGAGAATGGCCTTCATGCCTTCTGCATAACGCCAGTCGTAACCTTCCAGGATTTCGCCGTTCAGCAGCAGGGTTGGCGTCGAGTCGACACCGGCCGCGTCGCCACGGGCGATTGCGGTTGAAATCGTCCGGCGGATAGTGGCGTCCTGCAAACAGGCATCGAAGGCGTCTTCTCCGGAAATGCCATGATTTTCAGCAATCTGCTGCAGCGCGGCTTTCACCTGGTCACCCTGGCGAACCATGCTGAGGATGCCGGACTGGCGCTCGAACAGTTCGTCAAGGACATCGTAATATTTATCCGGACCGGCGCAGCGGCCAATGGCGAAGCCGGCAATTGCGATATTTGCCGGGGCTGTCGGGAACTCACGGAAGACGAACCGGACCTTCCCGGTGTCAATATAGTCTGCCTTGATCATCGGCATGACATCAATGTGGAACTGGGCGCAGTGCGGGCAGGTCCAGGACGCATACTCGATCAAGGTGATTGGCGCATCGGCACGGCCGAGGATCACATCTTCCACGATAGCTGTATCAGTGGCGGGCCCCGTCTCACCTTTGGTATTGTTGCTATCGGCCGATCCGCATGCGGTAAGAGCAAGTACGGTCAGCGCTGCGACAGCGGCACGACGGGTGTAACGGAGCATGGTCATAACCTTTTCTTAACAATCTGAGTCGGGAAGGTTGCCAAGTTGTTAACGTTGGCGTTTCCCATTAGTCTGGTAAATTGGTTAGCACGGCTTGGCCAAGCGCAACAATTGCGTCGCGCAGTTTGAGGTCTTCAATATCCTGCGCGCTGGCGACGAGGGCCTTGTATTGTTCTGGGGTGAGCGCGGCCTTTTGCCGATTTGGGGCCTTGGTCGTCATCCCGGAAAGCGCCCCCTGGATCAGCTTGATGCGCGTGATGTCGCCGCCAGCTGCCACGGAAACCCTCTGGCGGATCATTTCGCTCTGGTGCTGGACAAGACCTGCGGCAGCAGGGATGACTTTGAGTGTGAGAAGCCTGCCGCCGCGGGTTGCGGAAATCTTTTCAGGACGGCACAGGCGGCTTAACTGCTCACCGACAATCGTGTCCCATTCAAGTTTAAGTCGGCCAATGGTCGCGCCGGTCTTCGGCATTTTCTTGCGAGCAATGCGCATGGCTGCCGCGCCCACCGTGCCGGGGCCGGGATGCACCGGTTTGGCCTTGGCATAGCGCAGGCGCACTCGCGCGCGAGCTTCTTCCAGTGGGTCGAGGGTTGATCGTGTGACCATAGAATGCACTTTGCCTGTCATGAGTGCGGATGAAAAGTTACGGTTTGATGATTTACCAGATCGGCTGCTTGCCTGGTATGACGAGCATGCGCGTGACCTGCCATGGCGCATTGGGCCAAAGGCCCGCGCGGCCGGTGCCCAAGCCGAGCCATATCGGGTCTGGCTGGCGGAAATCATGTTGCAGCAGACAACCGTGCCGCACGCCGCGCGCTACTATGAAGTGTTTACGCAGCGCTGGCCGCAGGTGGCGGACCTCGCTGCAGCTGAAGATGATGATGTCATGGCGGCATGGGCTGGGCTTGGCTATTATGCCCGCGCCCGAAACCTGCTGAAATGCGCTCGCGAGGTCGTCGCGCGTGGTGGCTGGCCTGACAGCGTGACCGGGCTTCTGGAGCTTCCGGGTATTGGGCCATATACGGCAGGGGCGGTCGGTGCATTGGCTTTCAATTGTCGCGCAAGTGCCGTCGATGGCAATGTCGAGCGCGTGTTCGCGCGGCTGCTTGCTGCCGAAGGCGCGTGGACACAGGAAAAGGCTCGCATTCGGGACGTGGTGGACGCCCTCGTTCCGAAAGAGCGATCGGCGCAATTCGCTGAGGCGCTTATGGATCTGGGTGCGACCATATGCACGCCGCGGCGACCGAATTGTGCTGCCTGTCCGCTTCACGCCAGCTGTCAGGGATTGGCAGGGGGGGCTCCAGAGCGGTTTCCACTGAAACCGAAGAATAAGGACCGGCCACGGAGGTTTGGCCATGTCTATGTCCTGCTGGATGGCGATCAAAGAGTGAGGACTGAGAGGCGCCCGGCCAAGGGCCTGCTGGGGGGGATGCTTGGGTTGCCTGGGTCTGACTGGATCGAGCAAGACCCGCCGGGGACGGACTTTCCGGTGTCAGGAGACTGGAAAAGCGCCGGGCAGGTGCGTCACGTGTTCACGCATTTCTCGCTGGAGCTAACCGTCTGGCACTCTACCGGTTGCGCGACCGGCACCTTCACTCCGGTTGAAGAGGCTGCTAAGGCGTTGCCCAGCGTATTCGCCAAGGCGCTGGCATTGGTTGTGAATTAGCTCTATTTGTTCTTGATATGTTCTGCTTTCTGTGATTGGTTTCAGTGATGAGATCGACACAAAAACTCAAGCGATCAGGCCGGGTGGGGCGTGACGAGGTGGAGGCGCT
>CBDUKI010000239.1:0-3722 GCA_965367765.1 uncultured Henriciella sp. | reverse complement strand
CAAAGACCAGAGGACAACCGCATCAAGATAGGTCAGGTCTTCGCGGGCCAGGCTGGCAGCGACCCCGGCGGGCGCACCCAGGAGAACACGCTTGCCACCTGCCACAACCAGGGCGCATGCATGCTCGCCCCCAACCGGGCCACATGGCAGCAAAGCAAACTCGGCCGGGCCTATGACCGGACGAGCAATGCCGGTTTGCGGCGCTGGAGCTGAACAGGCTGACAGCGCAACCAGGCCGACCAGCCACCGCAGCCCCCTCATCCGATCTTTACCTCGGCGACTTCCTGGATGATCGGGTTCTCAATGGCCCCGACCCCGTCAATCTCAACGCGCACCGTATCCCCGGCTTGCAACCACTTTGGCGGCTTGTGGCCAGCCCCGACACCGGCTGGCGTGCCCGTGAAAATCACGTCGCCAGGCTCAAGCGTGAAAGCCGCCGTCAGGTGGGCAATCTGCTGCGGGATGGAAAAGATCATGTTCGACAAGACCGATGACTGGCGCACCTCACCATTGACGATGCCGCGAATGGTGGTCTGCGAGAAATCGCCGACTTCGTCCGGCGTCACCAGATACGGTCCGAACGGGGCATGAGTATCAAACCCCTTGCCCATGATCATGGTCGGGCTGGCACGCTGCCAGTCACGGACCGAATAGTCGCAACCGCAGGCATACCCAGCAACGATCTCCATCGCCCGTGCTTCAGGCACGTGGCGGGCGCGCTTGCCAATGATGACAACAAGCTCGGCCTCATAGTCCAGCTGTTCAGAAACAGCAGGCACTTCCACTGGCGCATACGGACCGTTCGCAGCGGTCGCCTGCTTGTTGAACCATTTCTGCACACTGGGTGCATCATTCTTGATGAATGACACGGATTCAGCGACATGGGCGGCATAGTTGAGACCAATTGCGAGGATTTTCCGGGGCCTGGCAATCGGCTGGATGAGCGTCGCCCCATGCAGTGCCAGGTCACCTCCCGCACCGGCCTGATCACGGGCCACCTCAAGGTCGTGGACCCACGCATCAAGCGGCGAATGCGGTAATAGCCGGATTGTATCCCCATCCAGAAGGCCACCACGCGGCATGCCTTCATATTCGACCGTCAGCCATTTCATTGCGCCTGTGACCTCTTCGCTACGTTAGACCGAATACAGATAAAAATTGTCATAGTGGCAATTGATGCTGTTGTTCGACCTGTCTAGCTGTATTCTAGGTAATGGTGAGTAGAGTGGAAGCCAGAATTTCATGACCCAAGGTCTTCGCGCCCAGGAATGCACACTTTCGGATTTGTTCCGCCCAGGCACCGAAATGTCGATGCCCCCCTACCAGCGCAGCTATTCATGGGACCGGGCAGAAGCCCTCGACCTGTACAGCGACCTGGTCGAAGCCGCCGAAACCGGTGATGCGCACTTCATTGGCGCCATTGTTCTGGTGCGCAAATCCGATGGCAGCCTGCTGATCGTCGATGGCCAACAGCGCCTGTCTACACTGACCATCCTGCTCGCTGTGCTACGCGACATGGAGACGGATAAGACGCGTGCCAGTGCCCTGCACGCGCTGATAGCGGATGACAGCAATGACCTGATTGAAAATGGTCTCGCCTGGCGGATGTCGTTGAACCATATTGATGGGGCCTATTTCCGCTCGGCCGTCCAGGCCCGTGGCGCCACGGCCAAGCCCGTTGATGACAATAGCGCCGGTGACAGCCAGAGTCAGAAACGCATTTCCAGCAATCTTGCCCTGCTGCGCGATGCGGTCCGCGCCCTGTCGGTCGATGAGCGCCGGGCCCTTGCCGCCACCGTTCAGACCCGCCTCCTTCTGGTCAAGGTAACGGTGGAAGACTGGGATGGCGGCTACAAAGTGTTCAAGGTGCTCAACACGCGCGGCAAGGAACCCGACGCACATGACATCATCAAGACCGACCTGCTGGAACGCTCCAACCTGACGCTTGAGGAGGCCAATGCCTTTTCGCGCCAGTGGTCGGAACATGAGGCGCGCCTCGGTGGGGGCGGGTTCGATGAATTGCTGAGCCAGATCCGCGTCATCTATGACCGCAATGCCGACGCCAGCCCAACCGGCTTCCGCAAGGCCGTGCTGAGCCGAGTCGATGCCCGCGACTTCCTGGCCAATGAACTGCCGGCCTATGTCGACGCCTATGTTGTCATTTCCAAGGGCGAGCCGACCTATCGCGAGCTGAATGAGCAGATTGCCGTACCGCTCAATCATCTGCGCCTGATCGACCATCAACTCTGGCGCGCGCCGGCGCTGCGCTTCCTGATCAAGCAGCGTGACGACCCGCAACTGGCCCTCGACTTCTTCACCCGGTTGGAACGCTTCGCCTTCGCGATGATGCTGATCGCGCCAGACCGCAAGCAGCGCCTGAAACGCTATGGCCGGATTTCCGAGGCGGTGGAGAAACCCTCATCACTGCTCTCCCCACGCGGGCCAACGGCCCTGACCCGCGATGATGCGCGCAAGATGCACAATCGCCTGCTCGGCCGGTTCGGCTCTTTCAATCAACGCCGCGCGGTGGCCTTGCGCCTGAATGCGGCCATTGATGGCGGTGTCGCGCTTGGCCCAGACAGTGGCGCAACGGTTGAACACGTGCTGCCGCGCAATCCGCCCGAAGAGTCTGTCTGGCACACGATCTGGCCAGTTCCGGCCCAGCATCGCGACCTTTGTGACACGATCGGCAATTTCGTCCTGCTCTCGCAGAATGCCAACCAGAAGGCGGATTCAGGTTCGTTCGAGGAGAAGAAGGCGCTCTATTTCCAGAATGGCGCGCCGGAATATGCCCTGACCAAGGATCTGGAAAACCAGATGGCCTGGACGCCGGACATTGTGCGCACACGCACCCAACAACTAGCAGATATCCTGATGCAGTCCTGGGGCCTGTCGAGCTGAACCAGGCCCGGTCTGGCCAGTTCTAGGAAACCGAGACGCCATCCTGTGGCAGGTTGGCATGGACACGGGCCAGACGGTCAGCCATGTCTCGCGCATCATCAATGGCCAGATCAAGCGCATTCAATGCCAGGTCAGCCTCGACCAGTCCGGCATCGCCGCGCTCAGCGACCGTGGAAATCGCGGTGGCAAAACTACGTCGGCTTTTCTGAGCGGTAACAAGAACGCTTTCAAAGCTCATCACGTCGCGGCGCAGATTGTCATTTTCCGGCTCGACCGTTTCGATAAAGACCTTGGCCTCGTTTGTGACGACCTCCAACCCGATCCGGGCCGCTTCGGCATCGCTGGCAATCCGCTGGAACAGGCTGGAAACCTCTGCGGTCTCAACCTCAATGACGTCGGAATAGGTCCGCGGGGCGGCCGTCTGGCCGGTCGCACCATCCATCAACACTTTGGCAAAATCCATCAGTCCGTTCGAAGTGCCGACCCATTTGGCCGAGCGGGCCTGGTCATTGTACGCCGAGCAGACATCACGGAGTTTCGATTGTTCCTGGGTGATGCTGGCTTCAAACGTCGTCTCGCCCGGCATCATGGATACCGTGGCACATCCTGTCAGGGCCACAAGGGCTAGAATTGAAACAGCAACACTACGCATCGGCACACCCGCCAAAATACTCCACACCTGCAATTACACTTACAGGTGACAAAAACCCCGTCCATACCCTTTATTCATTAGATGACACCCGATAGGTGAAGAGGTCATGAACAAAGGCAAAAAATGCTCAATCTTTATGCACCCGTAGATACGAACCGGACCGGCAAGC
>CBDUKI010000238.1:0-3733 GCA_965367765.1 uncultured Henriciella sp. | reverse complement strand
GACAGCGCTGGAACTGACCGGCGCGGCTCAGTTGCTTGCCGAAATGGTGGTCCTGGCGGCCGAGCCATATGGCACATTGGCCATCCTCTCAGCCATCTTCCTGGCGGTCGCCATCCTCACCAACATCCTGTCCAATGCCGCAACAGCTGTCTTGTTCACACCGATCGCCCTATCGGCAGCAGAGCAGACGGGTGCTGACCCATTTCCGTTCCTGCTGGCCGTCATCTATGCTGCAAATTGTGCCTTCGCGACACCGATTGCCTATCAGACAAACATGCTCGTGATGGGACCGGGACACTACAAATTCGGAGATTTTTTACGCTTTGGGGGTCCACTTGTCTTGCTCATGTGGGCGGCGTTTACCATTGTCGCCCCTTGGCGGTTTGACCTTTAGGTGCCTAGATAAGCGTTATGAAACTCGACGAGTCGCTCTTTCAGGTTCCCGGTGTACGGCGCGGACTCCGGTTCTACGTCACCGGCGCAAGCCCTTGCCCCTACCTGCCGGGGCAAGTCGAGCGTAAGGGGTTCACCCATCTCAGCCAGGATAATCCTGATGCCCTGCACGACCAATTGAGCCGCGCCGGGTTCCGGCGCAGCCAGTCGGTCGCCTACCGCCCGGCCTGCCCAAGCTGCAATGCCTGCCGGTCCGTGCGGGTTGATGTCCCGGCCTTCGAGCTCAGCCGCAATCACCGCCGTGTCCTGCGGGCCAACAAGGATCTGGTTCGCGAACCTGTGGAGGCACGCGCGACCCGCGAACAATACCGCTTGTTGAAACAATACCTGGTGACGCGCCATGATGGCGGCGGCATGTCTGACATGGGCTTTCGCGAATATGCCGCGATGGTGAATGACAGCCCGGTGCAGACACTGATGTTCGAATATCGCCTCGGACCGGAAGATGATGCGCCTTTGGCCGCAGTCTCCCTGACTGATATTGTCCGGGACGGCTTCTCGATGGTCTACACCTTCTTTAATCCGAACCTGCATGCCCGCAGCCTCGGCACCTTTATGATCCTTGACCATATCCGCCATGCCGAAGAACTGGGTCTGCCGCATGCCTATCTCGGCTACTGGATCAAGAACAGTTCGAAAATGGACTATAAACGCCGCTTCACCCCGCTTGAGGTGCTTGACGGGGGGCAGTGGCGTCGGCTTCAAGACCACGAATAAACAAGTTAAAAAATATGGGGCTTGGGAGATGATTGATCGCCGGAAACTTCTGGGTGCGGGAGCCTTGGCGGGTGCCGCGCTGGCTAGCGCCTGCTCAAAGCCTGAGCCGCCATCTGGAGATCGTCCAGGTACAGGTGCGGTCAACTATATACGCAAACGCACGCTAACGATGACGACGACCTGGCCGAAAGGCCTTCCCGGCCTGGGTGAAGCTGCAGACCGCGTGGCCCAGCGGATCGAACAACTGTCTTCCGGGCAGATGCGCGTGAAAGTCTACGCCGCTGGCGAGCTGACACCCGCATTCCAGGCCTTTAACGAGGTTTCGGCCGGCAATATCGATATGTATCATGGCGCCGAATATTACTGGCAGGCCAAATCCAAGGCGTTCACATTCTTTACCGCCGTGCCGATGGGTATGACGGCGCCGGAAATCATGGGCTGGGTTGATTTCGGCGGTGGACAGGCCTTGTGGGAAGAACTCTCTGGTCAGTTTGGCATTATCGCCTTCCAGGCCGCCAATACCGGCCACCAGACGGGCGGCTGGTACAAGAAGGAAATCAACAGCCTGGATGATTTCAAGGGCCTGAAAGTGCGCATGCCCGGACTGGGCGGAGATGTCATCCGCGCGCTTGGCGGGGCCGCAGAGGCCTTACCAGGCGGAGAAATTTACCAGGCCTTGCAGACCGGACGGATCGACGCGACCGAATGGGTTGGCCCATGGAATGACTATTTCCTCGGCTTCCACCAGGAGGCTAAATACTATTACGGCCCCGGCTTTCACGAACCGGGCGCGGCCCTCGCTGTCGGCATGAACCGCAAGAAATGGGACAGCCTGAACCCGACCGAGCAAACCATCATCCGCACAGCATGTGCGGAAGTGAACAATCTCAGCGTTGGCGAGTTCACCTACCAGAATTCAGTCTACCTCGAAAAACTCATCAACGAAGAGAACGTGCAGCTTCGTCACTTCAACGATGACATCATGGCCAGGGTCAAAGAGGCATCTGCTGATATTCGCCAATCCGCCGGCTCAGGCGGTGACCTGGAACGGCGGATCTATCAGAGTTTCGAAGACACGTTGAAGAAAATGCGCGTGTGGAGCAATCTCTCGGACGGACCTTACCTGGCCGCGCGGGAACTCTAAGCCATGGAATGGTTCATCTACGACATTCGCCTGTGGATGTACGAGGTGCAGTTTCAAATCAGGGACCTGGCCCTGTCCTGGCCGGGCTACCTGATTGTTCCGCTCGTCCTCGTCATCGTTCTGGCTTACGCCTTTCCATACCGATTGCGGCGCGCCAGCCAGGGCGTGATCTTGTTCTGCGATCGCCTGTCCGGATGGAGTATGCGCGCGGCCATTTTCTTCGCCTTCGTGATCATCATGATCCAGATCGGCGCGGTCCTATTGCGCTACGTCTTCGGGCTGAGTTTTTCCTGGTTGACCGATAGCATCGTTTTCGCCTTCGCCAGCATCTTCATGCTCGGTGCCGCCGCGACCTTGCGCGATGATGGCCATGTGCGCGTCGATGTGCTCCGCGCACGCTTTTCAGCCCGAACGGTCGCCTGGATCGAACTGGTCGGCTCGCTATGCCTCTTGTTACCTATCTGTTGGCTGATCCTGCTGGCGTCGATGCCTGCTGTCAGCAATGCCTGGGCCATTCTTGAGCCGTTCGGCGAAAGCGATGGCCTGCCCTTCAAATATATCTTTCTGACACTGATTCCGTTGATGGCAGGCACACTGGCCCTGCAAGGTGTCTCCATCGCACTGAAATGCATTCTCTTCCTGCGCGGGCTGCGCGACTTCGAAGCGCTGCATCATTACGAGGCGGGGAAAGTCTGATGGAATTAGAACTGATCCTCGCCGTCAGCATGTTCCTGGCTGCCATCATGGCACTTCTGGCGGGATATCCTGTCGCCCTGACGCTGGGCGGTGTCGCCCTGGTCTTCGCCCTGATTGGCATACAGCTGGGCGTCTTCCATGATGCGTATATCCGCACATTCCCGAGCCGCATCCTCGGTTCCATGGAAAACCAGACGCTGATCGCCGTGCCGCTTTTCGTATTGATGGGCGTGATCCTTGAACGTTCGCGCGTTGCCGATGACCTGTTACACACAGCCAGCCGCCTCCTCGCGCGGGTGCGCGGCGGGCTTGGTTATGCTGTGGTCATCGTTGGTGCCTTGCTCGCTGCATCTACAGGCATTGTCGGGGCGACGGTCGTCACCATGACACTGATCGCCCTGCCGACGATGCTGAAACAGGGCTACGACCCGAAGCTCGCCACCGGCACGATTGCCGCATCCGGCACCCTCGGTCAGATCATTCCACCCAGCATTGTGCTCATCCTGCTGGCCGATGCGGTGTCGAATGCCAATCAAGTTGCGGCGATGAAATCCGATAGCGGTGCCAGCGTTGTTTCGGTCGGGGATCTGTTCGCAGGAGCGATGATACCCGGCCTGCTCCTTGTCGGGCTCTATCTGCTCTACCTGGTCTGCAATGCCATCTTGCGCCCGGCCTCAAGCCCGGCGGTTGTACTTGAACCAGACGCCGAGCCACTGACGCCTC
>CBDUKI010000237.1:0-3733 GCA_965367765.1 uncultured Henriciella sp. | reverse complement strand
CGGTGACGAATTGATCACGGACAAGACGCTTTATGGTTGCACCTTCTCCTTCCTGCGCGACGGGCTGACCCGGTTTGGCGTCAAGGTCACCCATGTCGACCTGACCAATCCAATCGCGCTGGAAACCGCCATCAACGACCGGACACAGATCGTCTATTTCGAAACCCCGGCCAACCCCAACATGCGCCTGGTCGACATTGCCGCCATCAGCGCCATTGCCAGACGACATGGCGCGCGCACCATTGTCGACAATACCTATGCCACCCCTGTCCAGACCCGCCCGATCGAACATGGCGCTGATATTGTCGTGCATTCGGCAACAAAGTACCTTGGTGGACATGGCGACCTGATCGCCGGGATTGCCGTCGGTACAGCCGAAGACATGGCAGAGGTGCGCATGGTCGGGGTAAAGGACATGACCGGCTCTGTGCTCGCGCCGTTCAATGCCATGCTGGTCCTGCGTGGCCTGAAAACGCTCGAGCTTCGGGTCCAGCGCCATGCCGACAGCGCAATGACCGTCGCGAAAATGCTCGCCGCTCACCCCGCTGTTGCCTGTGTGCATTATCCTGGACTTGAGAGCTTTCCGCAGCACGCCCTCGCACAGCGTCAGATGGCCGGCTTTGGAGGCATGATCGCTCTGGAACTGAAGGGCGGCTACGAGGCAGGGATCGCAATGATGAACCGGCTGGACCTGATCCGCCGTGCTGTCAGCCTGGGTGATGCCGAAACCCTGATCCAGCACCCGGCCTCAATGACCCACTCGACCTATACACCAGAAGAACGCGCCGCCCACGGCATTAGCGAAGGCCTCGTGCGCCTGTCTGTCGGTCTCGAGACCGTGGATGACATACTCGCCGACCTGCATCAGGCCCTCGGCTGAGACTTGCCGGGTCTTGATCACAAACAGATTTGAAGCTTCAGGCCGCGTCTTAAGCCGCCTCTTTCGAGCGTGAGCTCAGTTCGGTCTTCACGCGCTCGGCCAGTTGTTTGACGGTAAACGGCTTGGGCATGAACGAGACCTCGCGATCATCGTCCAACTGCTGGGCAATGTCGCGCTCGGCATAGCCTGACATGAACAGGACCTTGGCCGGGCCGAGCAGATCCTTGGCTTCACGGATCAAGGTCGGGCCATCCATGCCCGGCATCACCACATCAGACACGATCAGGTCAAACCCGCCCGGATTGGTTTCCAGGATTTCCAGCGCATCCTCGCCGTCGCACGCCTCTTCAACCTCATAACCGCGCGAGCGCAACTGCGAGGCGGCAATTGAGCGTACACCATCTTCATCCTCAACCAGGAGGATACGCCCACGACCGGACACGTCGACCGGCTGATCGATAGCCTGGGCATCCTGGGACAGGATCGGCTCGGATTCCGGCAGCTCATCTTCGCGCAGCGCTGGCAGGTAGATCTGGAAAGTCGTGCCTTTGCCGACTTCGCTCAGGGCACAGATATAGCCCTCGGACTGCTTGATGATGCCGTAAACGGTCGACAGGCCAAGCCCGGTGCCAAGGCCTTTTGGCTTGGTGGTGAAGAACGGGTTGAAGATGTTCTTCAGGTTCTCAGGTGCAATGCCGTGGCCGGTATCGGTCACTTCGATCAGCAGATAGTCATTCTCCGCGACATAGCGGAAGCCATTGGCATGGGCGTCTTTCTCGGACGCCTTGGACGTCTTGATCGTCAGCTGGCCGCCACGCCCGCCATCCATCAGCAAGGCATCGCGTGCATTGGTGGCCAGGTTGATGATCGCCGTTTCCAGCTGGTTCTTGTCGGCCTTGATCATTGGCAAGTCGCGGCCATGCACAACATCAAACTCAATTCGCTCATCCAGCAACTGGCCGAGCAGGATAGAGAATTCGGACAGGAACTCGCCCGGTTCGAACACTTCGCGGCGGAAGGTCTGCTGGCGCGCATAGGCAAGCAGCATCTGGACCAGGTCCTTGGCGCGAATGGAGAATTCGTGGATCTTCTTGAGGTGGTCGAAGGACGGATCACCCACCGGGTGCAGGGTCATCAGGTGATCATTGTTGAGAATGATGCCGGTCAGAACATTATTGAAATCGTGCGCCACACCGCCCGCCAGCTTGCCGATGGCCTGCATCTTCTCGCCCTGCGCCAGGCGCATTTCCAGTTCCTTCTGCTCACTCATGTCGATGACATAGGCGACTTCCGGCTGGCCGCGCTGGTCCAGCGTGACAAATACATTCACGTGCGTCTGGTCTTCATCGGCAAGCTTCAGGCCGACTGGCTTGTCGATGGAATCGAGCAGTTTCTCGCGCAATACAGCCTCGCCATCTTCAGCGATGAACAGGTCGATGAAGCGTGTGCCGGGTTGGGCCCCGCCACCAGCCAGCCCCATCAGGGCGCGGTTGCTATCGGTGATAATCGCCCCTTCCAGGGAGCTGCCCTCAAGGCGCGCAGCCCCGAACGGGGCATCATCAAACATCGGATTGCCATCAGGGCGCGGCGGTCGGCTGGCAGAGGCGGCCAACATTCGACCCTCGCCTTCCAGCAGGGAATGGGAATTGGCGATAACAATCGTACGCCCCGTGGCGTCTGCGCCTTTGCCGTTCCAGGTCGTGATCGTCTGCACCGGCACTTCAACGCCGTCGCGAGAGCGGATCATGATATCGGCACGCCCAGGCACACCCGATTTGCGATCCCGGCGCAACATCTTGACGAATTCCGGGCGCATGATGTCATCCAGGCGAACATTCTTGGCGGTTTCCGGCAGGCCCAGCAGATCACGCAACCAGCTATTGGAATATGTAATCGTACCGTCTGCACCAGATGTGAAAAAGCCCATCGGAGCATCTTCGACATACAGGGCGCGAATATCAGCCGCGCCTGTAATCTGTTGTGTGCCGGCGATCCGGCGCAGACGCCAAATCGCGCGTTTTTTGCCCAGCGGCGCCACGGAGGCTTCATACTGGACCGGCAAGGCCTCGGCGCCCAGTGTCATCGCTGGCAAGGCCTCGCGGCGCGATTCGCCTGCCTTGGCAGCTTTGGACAATCTGAAAATCGGAGCTGCCAAACCTGGCGCAGCACTGAAGATGCGGTCAACCGAGACCGGTCCCATGGCATCGGACTGTCCGAGCAGCGCCATCTGCGTCAATTCACTATAGGCATTGTTCGCCGCGATTGGCGCACCGCCTTCATCAGAGATCAGCACCGCCTCGTCCAGCGCGTCGATCCATGAATAACGTGGTGTGGCGGGCTGCATGGCTTCGGCCATCGCGCCGCGCTCCGGGAACAGCCCCATGCGGCGTCCGGCGCCACGAATGATCCAGAGCAGGAAGACCATGCCGCCAGCAGCCATCGAAATCAGCAGGATCAGACCGGTCGGTCCGCCCGCATTTGGCCAGGCTGCGGTCGCGCTGGCCGCTGCAACCGCCAACATCAGGCAAGCCCAGAACGCCAGTTGCAGCCAGTCGACCCGGCTCGCCTTACGCTCGCTGCGATTATCTTCGCTGCTGGATTTTGGCTCGGCCATCACGCTTACTCCCGGCGAGGCTGCACGCCTCGTTGATTCGTACACTTTTATAACAGGTCAGCAAGCCGACGCGCACCTCTCCTGTCATCCGACCCTGTTTTTACGCGGAATGGTTAATCAATGAAGAAGGCTGGTTAATCTCCAAGACTAAATTATACAGACTACATGTGAAACATGCGAAACCGGAGACAATCATGCGTCATACCCAAGCCAGCCTGGCAATTCTTGCCTTTTTCAGC
>CBDUKI010000236.1:0-3805 GCA_965367765.1 uncultured Henriciella sp. | reverse complement strand
TACCCGACTGGCGTGCCATCCCTTCAATCGTGTTCGCGATGTCGCCATCACTGACCTCGACCTCATATTCAGCGGCTTCCTGCAATTGCAGCTTCTCATCGATCAGTTGTTCAAGCGCCTGAGTCGTGAGTTGCTGAATTTGTTCCTGCGTGGGCTGCTGACCGCCGAGGCTTAGAAGCAAGAGGCGCGCGCGCTGTCGAACATCGCTGAATGAAATGGCATCATCATTGACGACTGCCACAATACCCTCAATCGTCTGGGTGCCAGGTGCAGAAGCATCCTGTGCAATGGCTGTTGCGCTCGTCGCAAATAGTGCGGTGGCGGCAACGAGGCTGCGTAGCATGGCTGGTCTCCTGCGAAGTATACTTCTTGTTTAGGACAATAATCGGACTATCGGTGGGCGCAACATGGTCGGCTGCAAGTTACTGCATTCTTACTGAATGGTCAGGGTGAAATACGGCAAAGGCAAGGTCAGAAAGCGGCAGCGGCCAGCCCGCCTGGTAGCGTGATCGCCTCGCCGGCAAGTTCCAGTTCCATGAGAATGGCTGCGCATCGCGCTGGGCCCAGCTGCGCGGCGCGGGCAATCTCGTCAATCGACATGGGGTGCGGGCTGAGTGCCTGCCTGACCGCCTCAAGCTGGGAAGACGGAAGCTCGCCACTGTCTGCCATTTCGAATTCGTAAGGTGGGGGTGGCGGTGCACGCAGGCTGCCGGTGCCAAATGCACTCAAGGCCTCGATCACATCATCTGCATTGCGGACCAGGGTTGCACCATCGCGCAGCAGGCGATTGGTGCCAGAGGCGCGCGGGTCAAGGGGTGAGCCAGGGATGGCCATGACTTCGCGGCCCTGTTCAGCGGCTGTGCGGGCAGAAATCAAGGAGCCCGAGCGTTCAGCGGCTTCAACAACAACCACCCCTTGAGACAGGCCAGTGACAATTCTGTTGCGCCGCGGGAAGTCCCGCGCCTGAGCCTTGTATCCAAACGGGGTTTCCGAGAGGATCAGGCCTTTTGCGGCCACGGCTGCATAGAGCCTGTCGTGCTGGCTGGGATAGATATGGTCGATCCCACCGCCGAGCACAGCAATCGTGCCGCCGTCGAGACTTGCCGCATGGACTTCACCGTCAATCCCGCGAGCGAGGCCTGAGACAGTGACAAAATCAGCTGCGCTCAAGACGGCAGAAATGTCCCGCGCGAGCTTGCGGCCTGCAGCAGATGCATCACGTGCGCCGACCAGGGCCACTGTTGGCCGCTGTGCCAGTTTGATATTGCCAAGAGCGGTCAGGACAGGCGGTGGCGGGGCAAGCGTGGCCAACAATGGGGGATAGTCAGGCTCTATCGAGCAAACCAGCCTGGCGCCATAATCCGAAACGGCCTTAAGCTCTTCCTCGATACGCTCAGTCGGTGGTGGTTGTGGTCTGCCATTTCGGCTACGCCCTGCCAGTGAGGGTAGGGCCTGCAGGGCATCCGTCGCATTGCCGAACCGGGCAATCAATTGGGCGAAGGTGACCGGACCGACGCGCGGCGTGCGCGCCAGCCGCAACCAGTCGAACTGCTCCTTGTCGGTCAGGACGCGGCGCGCTGTCATGTGTCTTTCTTGTGCCCGAAACGCGGCTCTGTCCCGTTTAGCAATCGTGCGATATTGGCCCGGTGGGTCCATAAGACGAGGACGCTGAGAGCGGCGAGTGTATAGATCGCAAAACGGGTCTCACCGAGGAACCAGGCGCCGACAGGCACCGTAATGGCTGCCATAAGCGCGGCCAGGGACGAAATACGCGACACGGCAAAGACCAGAAGCCAGACCGGAAGGGCGATGACCAGCCCTTTCCATGAGGCGAAGGCAAGCAGGCCAGTATAGGTCGCCACACCCTTGCCGCCCTTGAAGCCCAGCCAGATCGGATAGCAATGGCCGAGAAACGCGAAGCCCCCTGCGATGAGGCCCACATTGCGGTTCCCCGAGAGATACAAGAGCAGTAGGACCGCTAAACCAGCCTTGAAGCTGTCGAGTAGCAAGGTTGCCAAGGCAAGGTCCTTGCGACCTGTCCGCAGGACATTCGTGGCGCCAATATTGCCAGAACCAATCTCACGAATGTCACCGAGGCCGCCAAGGCGCGTTATCAGCAGGCCGAATGGCACTGAGCCGAACAGGTATCCGACAATAGCGGCAGTCATGAACCAGATTTGCATTCGAATTGTCCCGTCAGTCTACGCCATGGTTGTTGGAGGGCGCGTGTGTGATGGTCAAGTGATTCTACACTTCGCACTGTCTCGGAATCGTGTTGGCGTACGCTTGCGGGCTTGGCGACTGTCGTATTTATTGCGCGTGGGTAAGGATGGGCTGAATGATGGCTTCTGAACAATTGTCCGACAGGACACCAGAGCAGCCAGCCGGGCGCGGTGCTAACCGTGAACGGATCTTGCGCGCCGCACTTGATGTGATTTCCGAAAGTGGTGTCGACAAGGTCACCCATCGCGCCGTTGCAGCCATTGCTGGGGTCAGTCCGGGCACGACGACTTACCATTTCTCATCGCGAGAGGCCCTGGTGCGCGAGGCTTTCGGGCTCTACATCGCTGATTATGAGAAGGCCCTTGTCGAGACGCTGACCCAGCATCCCGTCAGCGAGCGGTCCGACTTTATCGGCTTTCTTGGCGGGATGACCACGCTGCACCCAGATGGCGCGGCGCTGGCAGCGATTGAGTATGAAATGATCCTGTTCGCTGCGCGTGACGAAGAGATGCGCATGCGAGTGGCAGCTTGGTCGCGGACTCTCGAAAGCTGGCTATCGGATCCACTGGAGCAGCTAGGTGCGCAACGTCCATTAGAGGCGGCCCGAATTCTCGTCGCGACCTGCAGGGGTAGCGAGTTCGAGGTCATGTCGCGCCGTCAGGGACTGACCCGCGAACAGTTCACATCACGGATAAACCTTGTGCTCGATGCGGTCCTGACGGCTACCTAGATGAGGCCGGAATAGTTCATTGCGAACCAGATCAGCGGCATGGAAATCGCGGACAATACGGTTTGTACGGCGATCAGGTTTGCCGACAAGGCCGTGTCACCACCCAGCTCTCTTGCCAGTATGAAGCCCGTGGTTGCTGTCGGTGCGCTGGCACAGATCACCGCGATCGCGAGCGGCATGCCGGAGAGGCCAAAAAGAAAACCAATCCCGACCACCAATGCAGGCAAGCCGAACAATCGGACAAGCGACCAGAGAAGGGTGCGCCCGCCAGAGCGGACCAAGGCCCCCAGATCGACACCTGCACCCGCACTGAGCAGGCCAAGACCAATGGTTGCTTGGGCCAGGAATTCCAGGCCGCTCTCGACGGGCCCGGGTATCACCCAGCCGCTGAAGCCAAACGCCCCGCCAATAAAACAGGCGATAATCAACGGGTTGCGAGCGAGATTGAGCAGCATGTGTGGGCGCTCGTGGCTAGGTTTGTCCGCATGGCTGGTCAGGCCCCAGACCGACAATACGTTTGCTGTGGGGATCATCACCGCTGCTGCGATGGCGACCAGGGCCAGCCCTTCATCCCCATAGAGTGCGCCGCCAAGTGAGAGGGCGATGAATGTGCTCCAGCGCACATTGGACTGTATGATTGAACCAATGGCAGGCCCGCGTGACGGGGCATGCAGGTTGGCCAGCAGGCTTATCGCGCCAAGCAAGCATTGTGCGCCAATCAGCGTGACGCCAAGTTTCCAGAGTGAAGGGTCAAATTCTGCCTCGGCAAGCACCAGAATGATCAGTGCTGGCAACAGAACGAGATAGGCCAGGCGCTCAATGGCCCGCCAACCCTCAGGGGGCAGAACGCTA
>CBDUKI010000235.1:0-3821 GCA_965367765.1 uncultured Henriciella sp. | reverse complement strand
TTTTCCATCAACATGGCTTCGGCAATCGTGCGACCGAAGGCCTCCGTCCACAGGGCCGAGTGAAAATAGGAAAACACGTCGAGAGAATCGAGAAAATCGACGACCGGTTCCTGGTTAAAGGCCAGAATGTCCCAGTCATGGGTAGCGATGCCCATTTCATTGAAGAAATCAGCAGGGGCCCCCATGACCCGGATTTTCGTTTCACTGTCGGCAGGCAGGGAACCGGCCAGTTCCGCCGGCATGTCGGGCCATTTGTCCCGGTTGGGCCGACCGTGACGACCAACGACAAGCTGCGGACCGGTCAGCTTGGGACGTTTCGGCACCCAGGTATCGGCATCGAACGTGTTGATCCAATCCATGTGCGTGAGCCGGACAAGCGGAGCAAAGGTTCGGTACTGGCGACGACACAGACCGGAAATCGGGGCCCAGTCTGCGCGCACGCCGAACTGGCGGAAAATGTTCCGCTGGATCAGCAGCGGGTCGATGCTCAGGGCGCCATCACCCCAGAACAGTGGCTGATGGGTAACGATGACAGCGCGGCGTGCCTTGACCCGGACCGGCGCCCCGACCGGTTCTTGAAAAATGGCCGGGTGATGAAAGAAGGCAATGTCCGCCTCAAGCGGCCCATCACCCGAAATCCGCTCGACACGCTCGAGGCCGAACAGATCTTCGAAGATCGGGTTTTCGGTGTCTTCCGGCTCGAAATAATCCATCGCATCGACGAAATGGATGCCGGTGCGCAGCCCCATGGCCTGGAAAGCCTGCACATCCGTGGCAATCGCAGACGAGGTGCCACCAATGAACCGGGGATCAGCCAGTATCAGGACATCAAACTTGTTTGCCGACATGCCATGCCACCCAATTGCCATTCGCTCCTGCTACGCAAGTCCCGTGCCCTGTCAGGCAGGAGACTTGCGAAGGAACAATACCCTGGCTTCCCCTACCAGTTCGCGAACAAATCGCCGGAACACTAGAACCATGGTCAGGCCATAGATTGCAATCCCCATTGGGACCATAACGGCAAGTTTGACCTGGGCGGTCCAGTCTTGCATCTGCGGATATGTATATTGCACGGCACTGAGCACCAGCGCCATGATCAGGGCCGAGATGGCCTGGGGCAGCACGGACTGGATAAATTCGACCGGGGTTACCTTCATGTGGCCCAGAACCATCAGCTGAAAGGGTACGAACAGCAGGATATTGGCACCGAGATAGATCTGCGTCAGCAAGACGAGCGATTTCAGGTTCACCCCGATGGCAAAGGCCGCCACGAACGTGACCATACGGATCAGCGACCAGCGCAGCAGGATGTCAGAACGGCCAATCGCCTTGAGCGCGACATTCGAGGTGGCCATTATCGCCTGGATGATGCCAACAAAGGCCAGAACCTGGATCAACGGGATGACCGGGCTCCAGTTCGGCCCGAACATCAGGCCGACAAAAGGCACGGCCACCACCGATACGCCGGTCATCATCGGGATGATCAGGGCGCTGAGCACGGAATTGGCGCGCAGCATGATGCGTCCAAGACGGCGGCGATCCTGCTGGATAGCCGACAGGGCCGGGTAGAGCGCAAAACTAGCGCTCTGGGCAAGCGAGCGGACGGGCATCATCATCACCTGGTATGCCCGGCCATAGAAGCCGAGCTGGTCAGCCCCGAGATAGCGCCCGATCAGGATATTGTCGCTATTGCGCGACAGGAAGCCAACCAGTGCGGTACCGGTCAGGCCGAGTGAAAAGGGCAGAACCTCTATCACGGTCTGAGGCTTGTAGGTCAGCTCGATCGGGGCCTTGTGGGCCAACAGGCCACCAATCGCCTTGATGCCAAAAAAGGTCAGCTGCTGCCAGGCCAGGGCCCAGACGCCCAGGCCATTCAGCGCCAGAGAAATCGCCATGATCGCGGCCAGGATCGTCGCGCACAAGTCAATCAGGGCAATGGTGGAGAACTTGAAATTACGTTGCAGCCAGGCTGTTGGCACAAGGATGATGCAGTGCATGAACAAGACCCCGCACAAGACCTGCACCAGTGCGGAGACGATCGGTTCGCCATAGAAATCGGCAATGTGAGGGGCCAGCCAGTACAGGCCGAGGGACAGCAAGGCCCCGATCATCACATTGGTCCAGAATGCGGTCGACCAGAAGGCGGCACTGGGCTTGTCGGCGCGCACCAGCGCGGCCGAGATACCAAGGTCGTTGAACATGGTGAAAAAGCTGACAAAAGCCAGCGCCATGGCCACCAGGCCGAAATCCGATGGAGGCAGCACCCGCGCCAGGATCGGCAGCACGATGGCAAATTGCAGCAGTGTCTTCGACACCGTAACCATCATGTTTATCGCGGCACCGTTGACCGTTTTTCTCGCAAGTTGGTTCATTCTGACTGCTTCACGTCCTGAAACGGGATTCTATGGCACAAATGGCCGCGAAATCGGGTATGCTTCCTGCATCAATGCTGATTATGTGCCAATCAAGCGTGAACAAACCTGTGACCAGTGCAGACCGTGGCTTGCCCGGTCATCAACCAGCTGGTGCCCGGTCCATAGTCGGGCCTGGCAGGACGCGCGAGAGACTTGGGTGAGCGGGAAAACTTCATGCAACTGACAGTAAGCGTCCTGCTGCCGACCTATAATCGCGCCGGGCTTCTGGTCGAGACGATTGATAGCCTGCTGGCCCAGACCCGGCCGGTCGACGAAATCCTGGTCATTGATGACGGCTCTAGCGATGATACAGCGGCGCGGGTCGCAGCCTATGGTGCCCCGGTGCGCTATATCCACCAGCCGAATGGCGGCAAGTCGAGCGCCCTCAATCTTGGCCTCGCACAATCCACCGGCGACCTGGTCTGGATCTGTGATGATGACGACCTGCTACTGCCACAGGCCTGCGAGCGCATGGCCACTACGCTGGAGGCAGATGCCGGTCTTGGCTATTGCGCCGCCCGCCATGAAGACTTCACCTTCAACCCCGTCAGCGGCGAAACACGCCTCAAGCCCCCGGGCTACATGAAACGCTCACAGCCTGATGAGCTGTTCCCAGACCTGCTAATCGGCTGTCATATCTTCCAACCGGGCCTGATGGTTCGACGCACGGTCTATGATCAGGTCGGTCCATTTCGTAAGGACCTGACGCGCTCGCAGGATTTCGAGATGCTGCTGCGGGTGGCGCGAACCAGTCGCGGCGTCCAGCTGGATGAGGTCTTGTTCCACCACCGCGAGCATGATGGCGAACGCGGATCGGCAGCCGAGCGGTTTTCCATGCAGCAGGCCAATGCCAGATGGATTCATTTCCACCGTGTGATCATGGAAAACCTGGTGCCGGACCTGGGCGATGCGGAAATACTTCCCGCCTCGGTATGGACAGACCCGGCCCGCGCGGCCACGCGCCAGCGCACCGCCGCCATCAAGCGGGCGACCATCTATGCCCGCAACCAGCTTTGGCCCGAAGCCGTCCGCGACTGGCACGAGATTGCCGAGGGTGCGGGCGGGCCGCTCGACGAGCTGGAACGCGACATGATGGGATCGGCAACGCTGTATTCACTTGGCTGCGATCAGTTGCTTGATGACAAGGCTGTTCGCGCGGCGGCACTGGCCCTGAAAAAGGTCTCCCCCCTGGGCCGTGAGATGCTCGCCCAGGTCGCACGCTCGCTGCGCTGGCGCCTGAAGCTGGCCCTGACAAAGCGTCAATTCGGGCGCGCATTCAGCCTGGCCCGGTTCATCCTGGCCGCACGTTAAGCGTCAAACCCAGTCAGACATGACAAAAGCCCGCCCCGGTTATCCGGCGCGGGCTTTTTGATAGTCTGGTATATGCCAAGCTCTGGTGGTTAGCGC
>CBDUKI010000234.1:0-3872 GCA_965367765.1 uncultured Henriciella sp. | reverse complement strand
GGGCAGCCGCCATCGACGGACACGATCAGGTCGCCGGGTCGGACCACGCGCCAGGCATAGGCCCGGCGCTGGATACGGGTCACCAGGATACCGCTCTCGAACGGGTCGCGGCCCAGTTCTTCAGCCAGGCGCGGCGACAGTTCAGCCACCTCAGCACCTGTGAACGGATGATAGCCGTCAAGCAAGACCAGGTCTGCCTCAGTGGCACCAGGCGGCGCAGCAAGGCGCACGCGCATCGTACGCTCGCGGCCCCCGCGCAGCACCAGCAGCTCCACCTGTTCACCGGGTGAGCGCGTCGCGGCGAGGAATTTCAGGCCGCGCTCATCAAACACTTCGCGCCCGTCAATTGACATGACCAGGTCTCCCCGGCGCAGGCCGGCCTTGTCTGCCGGGCCATCATCATAGACCTCGCCGACAATCACCCCGACCGGGCGGTTCAACCCCTGGGCGCGGGCGATGTCGAACGTCACCGACTGGCCCTTCAGGCCAAGCCAGGGGCGCACGATCATGCCTTCATTCACTGCCGCATCGACAACGCGCTTGACCATTTCTGACGGGATGGCGAAGCCGATGCCATTGGAGCCACCCGAGCGCGAGAAGATAGCCGTATTGATGCCGACCAGTTCGCCGCGCGTATTGACTAATGCGCCACCGGAATTGCCTGGGTTCACCGCCGCGTCCGTCTGCAGGAAGAAAGCGTAATCGGAAATGCCAACATCGGTTCGGGCCGTCGCCGAGATGATACCGCTCGTCACCGTCTGGCCGACACCGAACGGGTTGCCAATCGCCAGGACGAGATCACCCACCTCAACACCGCGCGTATCGGCATAGTCAAGGGCAGGCAAGGCCTCGCCCTCTGTGTCGATGCGCATCACGGCCAGATCGGTTCGTTCATCGGCGAGGATCAGTTCGGCTTCGTATTCCCGGCGGTCCGACAGGACGACGAGAAATTCATCCGCCCCCTCGATAACGTGATTATTGGTCACGATGACACCGTCCTCAGACAGGATCACGCCAGACCCGAGCGAGTTCTGCACACGCTCCTGCGTGCCCGGCCCGGTCGTGAAGCGACGGCCGAACAGGTCGCGCATCGTGGTCGCGCGCTGCACCGTCTTGCGGGTGTAGACATTGACCACAGCGGGCGACGCCTCACGCACCAGCGGGGCATAGCTCAACTCCACTTCGGCACGCGATTCAGGCACGCGCTTGGAAATCCAGTCATCCTCGGCCCCGGCATCACCGACGAAGACCGGAAAGATGAGCGCCACAAGAAGGGCCAGCAGCACGAACACCACCAGCGCCAGCAGCTTCGAAACGTGTTTTGTCATATTCTGAAGGTAGACCATGATTATGGCTCTATTCCGGCAGGCCGGTGGAGGCAATCAGGCAGGATATGAAAATTCAGACAGACACCTGATATACTTTCACTTTATCCGCCATTGGCGCGCCGCTCAGCAAGCGCTGCGAGGTTCTTTTCATGGTCGTCGCGGCTAATCCGATAGAAGGATATGGCGAGCAGCATCAGCATCCAGACGATGAGCAGCGTCAAACTATAGCCCCAGCCGAGGGTGCGCACTGATTCCGCCGTAGCATCGGCTGATTTCATGCCAGGCGTGATCGAGGCGGCGGCCAGGATGAAGGACGCGCTGAGCACACCCATGCCCTGGGCGAGTTTGCGCATGAAGCTGATCCCGGCAAAATAGATACCTTCAGAGCGGCGCCCAGTGGCCAGTTCATTCTCCTCGACAATATCGGCGACCATGGCCGCGGCGAGCATCTGGTAGGCGATGATCAGGGCAATATCGAGGATGGTGATGGAGATCACGATCATGAACAGCTCGTCCGAGCCGTTCGGCGGCAGCAAGCCAAACTGGCGCGCGAAGACAGGGGCCGGTGCAATGGTGAAGGCAGCAAGACCAATCCAGATGGCCGCGCGTTTCTTGCCGAACATCTTACCCGCAATTGGCGCCACGACCAGGGCAATGATCGCTGACAGGTAGACCGCCATGGTCAGGAAGCCGATCTGCTGGCTGGTGAATTCCCAGAAGAAGCCATTGATATACTGGTTCAGAGTCGCCGAGATGCCCGAGGCCAGCAGGCCGAACAAGGTGGCGACGAACAGCGCCCGGAAGGATGGGTTGGACACCGTCTCCCAGACTTCGGCCACCACGCGAAGCGGGGTCAGCTTGCGCGGATCCGGCGGTGGCATCAGGTGCGGGATATGGCGATGCGTGCCAGCCGAGGTGATGAAGATGGACAGCAGGATGCCTGACGCACCGATCAGGCCGTAAATGTGCCAGCCTGGCAGGTGGAAGAAACCGGAGGGGTCGCCTTCGGAAGGCTTCAACAGGAAGAAGAACAGGATGACCTGAACCGAGAGGCCGCCGACCCAGGCAAAGAAATAGCGGAATGACATCAGCGAGGTGCGCGCATCATATTCCTGGGTCAGTTCGGCCGCGAGCGCGTGGCTGGGGACTTCGAACAATGTATAGGCCAGACGCACGATCAGGATCAGGCAGAGCAACCAGGCAAACAGGCCGGTTCCAGCCAGGCCCTCGGGCGGGTTCCAGACGAAAAAATAGGCGATGGTGACTGGAACCATCGCCGTATACATCAGCGGATGTCGTCGCCCGAGTTTTGTGCGCAAATTATCCGACCAATAGCCGACAACCGGGTCCGAAATCGCGTCGAGCAGCAGGCCGATCCACAAGGCAGCGGCGACCAGGACTGCTGACAGTCCAAGCACCTGACTGTAGAAAAGCAGGAGGACGTACTCAAAACCATTGTTCTTGATGCCGCCAGCAGCGCCGCCAACGCCATAAGCCAGCCGCGTCAGAAGACCGGGCGCGCGGTGCGCCGCCTGAACCGTGTCAGCCATTCTACCTCCCAGATGAAACGACCGGCCTCTTGCGGGCCGGTTCGTCGATAAGTGTTGGTATGCGGCCTACAGGCCGAGCACCATTTTCGCCATGATATTTCGCTGAATCTCGTTCGACCCGGCATAGATCGACGTCTTGCGATAGTTGAAATAGCTGGGCGCGGCAGGCGCGGCATAATCCGGCGTTGCCATTTCGCTGTTGGTCCCGGCGCGGGCAATTGCGAACGTGTCCTGCACAAACGGGGCAGCATAATCGCCAACCGCTTCCAGCGTCAGTTCTGATACGGCCTGCTGCATTTCGGAGCCGGCGCATTTGAGCATGGAGCTTTCCGGGCCGACGGCTTCACCCGCCGCCAACGCCGAAAAGATACGCATTTCAGTGGCGTCGAGGCTATCAATCTTGATTTCCAGCTCGGTCAGTTTGCGAGCAAAATCCGGATCGGCGAGCAGTGGCCGTCCGCCGGATTGCTCGACCGCAGCGATCTTCTTCGTCTTGGCCAGCGCATTCTTCAGGCGCGGGGCATAGGCATTGCCGCGCTCGAACTGCAGCAGGTACTTGGCGTAAGTCCAGCCCTTGTTCTCCTCGCCGACCAGAGATTCCTTGATTGGCACGCGGACATCCTCGAAGAAGACCTGGTTTATTTCCTGCTGGTTCTCGGTCGGCCCATCCAGGGTTGGCAACGAGCTGATCGAAATCCCGGGGGTCGTCATCGGGAAGACGATGAAGCTAATGCCTTCCTGCGGCTTGCCCTCTTTCGAGGTGCGCACCAGGCAAAACATCCAGTCGGCCCACTGGGCATGGGTGGTCCAGATCTTCGATCCGTTGAGGACATAATCATCGCCATCGCGCACGGCGCTCATCTGCAGGCTGGCAAGGTCAGAACCTGAACCCGGCTCGGAATAGCCCTGGCACCACCAGACATCTGAAGACAGGATCGGAGGCAAGTGCTTGGCTTTTTGCTCATCCGAGCCGAAGGCCATCAACACAGGCGCA
>CBDUKI010000233.1:0-3929 GCA_965367765.1 uncultured Henriciella sp. | reverse complement strand
GTCAAACAGGGGGCAAACCCCTATGCCAGTAAGGCACGGCGAAAGCATTAGCCCCAACCGACATACTGTATGGCTCGCTACGGCGTAGCCCCAGTGCTCCAGCACTGGATGCGCACTCTCGTGTTCTGGGCCGAATCCGGAAATACACAGGCAGTTCGTGTACTCAGAAGTGAGGGGTGAAGCCATCTCGGCATCAGGTGCTGGAAGGCACCCTTCGCTAGGAAAATGAGGGGAGACATAAAATGTCTGAAGAGAATACAGAAACAAAACAGGATGTGACTGAAGCCTGGCGCGCGACCAAGGATCAGAAATCCAAGGCAACGCGGCTACGCCTGTTTGCAGCCATAGCGTGGGTCATCGCGATTGGTGGCGAGATTGCCGGCATTGTCCTGCTGCTCCAGAACAAGTTTGATGAAGGCAATCTTCCCCTTCTGATCGGCCTGCTGGTTGGCATTGCCGTGTTTGCAATTGCTGGTAGCCTGATGTGGAAGGCGGCGAACAAGCACGACCCGGCCAGCAAGGAAGAAGCGTTCAAGTTCTTCGTCCAGAACCAGCTTGGTGCGATTATCACGATCATTGCCTTCCTGCCATTGCTCGCGATGATCTTCCTCGACAAGGATATGGACCCCAAGAACAAGAAGATTGCCGGCGGTGTCGGGGCGGCCCTGGCTGTCGTCGCAACCCTGTTCGGGGTCAGCTACAACCCACCATCGGTTGAACAATACACTGAAGACATGAATGAGTGTGCGGCGCAGATAAAAGCCAATCTGCCGACAACCGCCTGTTCGCCCGAAGTGGCCGAACAGGCACAAGAGATTGCGCGCGATACGGATGCTGTTGCTGACGCGACGGGTGGAAGTGATATCGTGTACTGGATCGCGCCACCCGAGGGGCAGACCAAGCATGACTCGCCGCGTGTGTTCCACCTATGCGCGGATGTCAGCCCGCTTAACGGCAAGACTGTGGTTAGCGGGTCTGTGACGGAAGCCTACGCACAGAACGCGAAACGCATCACCAAGCAGATTTCCATGGAGCAAGGCCAGTGCGGCTTCGAGAGCCCGGAATAGCTGGCAATTGAGATCCAGGCCCCTGAGTGGGCCTGGGTCAATTGTGGGTCATCAGGTCACTGACATTGATGCGAGCGTTGTTGCGGCTTTCGCTGGCTTCAAGCAGCGGAACGATATGGGCGGCGACGGCTTCAGGCGTCGGCAGGGTCATCGGGTCTTCCCCTGGCACGGCATCGGCGCGCATCTTGGTCCGTACAGCACCTGGGTCGAACAGGTTGACCCGCAGCGCAGTCTTTTCATTTTCATCCGCCCAGGCATAGACCAGCGCTTCGAGGCCGGCTTTCGATGCCTGGTAAGGGCCCCAGAAAGCGCGTGGACGCGGCACCACACCGGACGTGATGAATACAGCGCGCGGGCTGTCAGATCGGCGTAGCAGTGGGTCCATGACCCGGATCAGGCGCCAATTGGCAGACAGGTTCACGTCAATTGTCTCGTTGAATTGTCGTTCTCCGCCCGCTTGTAGCGGCCCGATATTGCCGAGCAGGCCAGCATTTCCGACCAGGCCATCAAGCCGCCCGAATTTTTCCGCCAAAGCGAGGCCGAGGGGTTCGAAAGCGGCTGCATCCTTAAGGTCAAATGGAATCAGGCTCATCGAGCCGCCAAGCGCGCGCACGTCATCATCCAGGTTTTCCAGCGCTTTCTTCGATCTGGCCAGGGCGATGACATGATGGCCAGCCTTGGCCAGTTCGAGGCAGGTCGCGCGGCCAATGCCCTGAGAGGCCCCGGTCACAAGGGTAATTCGTTTGTCCATGAGGTGTCCCTTAGCTCTGAAGCGCGGCTAGTCCAGCAAGGAGAGCTGGCGTTCTTTGCTGCTCTCGTTTTGATCGTGGTCGATCAGCCGGGTTGGGTAATTGCCGGTGAAGCAATGGTCGGCAAATTGCGGGTGTTCGTCATCGCGTTCCATGCCAATGGCGCGGTAGAGCCCGGCGACCGAGAGAAAGCCGAGGCTTTCGACATTGAGATATTCGCGCATTTCTTCCAGCGAGTTGTTCGCGGCCAGCAGCTCGCTCCGATCAGCCATGTCGATACCGTAGAAATCCTGGTGAGTGATCGGCGGGCTGGCAGATCGGAAATGAACTTCCTTGGCCCCGGCATCGCGGACCATCTGGACGATCTTGCGAGAGGTGTTGCCACGAACGATGGAATCATCGACCAGCAGGACACGTTTATCGCGAAGGACAGCGCGGTTGGGGGAGTGCTTGCGGGAAACCGCGACCTGGCGTCCGCTCTGTGTCGGCTGGATGAAAGTGCGTCCGACATAGTGGCTGCGGATAATACCAAGTTGGAATGGCACGCCGGAATGTTCTGAAAAACCAATGGCTGCTGGAACACCGGAATCGGGGACGGGGACAACGACATCGATCTCAGCCGGGTGTTCGGTTGCCAGCTGTTGGCCCATGCGCCGGCGAACCTCATATACAGAACGGCCCTGAACAATCGAGTCAGGGCGCGCAAAGTAGACATATTCGAACAGGCAAGGGCGGACGGGTTGCGATGGGAAGGGATGGAAAGTGCGAACTCCCTCATCCGTGATGATGACGACTTCACCCGGCTCGATCTCGCGGACGATCTCTGCGCCCATCAGGTCCAGTGCACATGTTTCCGAAGCGAGGACGTGACCATTGTCCAGCTTGCCCAGGACGAGCGGGCGCAAGCCGGATGGGTCGCGCGCGCCGATCAGTTTCTTGTTGGTCAGGCCGACAAAGGCAAAACCGCCTTCGATTTGACGGATCGCATCCAGGAAGCGATCAGCCAGGGATTCCTGGTCGCTGCGTGCCAGCAGGTGCAGGATGACCTCGGTGTCCATGGTTGATTGGAAGATCGACCCACGGCTGACCAGGCGTTTACGCAGGGCGCGCGAATTGGTCAGGTTGCCATTGTGGGCGATTGCGAAGCCGCCGGATGCGAGGTCTGCATAGATCGGCTGGATATTGCGCACGGCTGGCTTGCCTTGCGTGGAATAGCGGTTGTGGCCGATCCCGGCCTGACCCGGCAGACGCTCACTGAGATCGCCGCCCAGGTTCTCACCAACCAGGCCCATATGGCGCTCAGTGTGGAATTTCTCACCATCGAAGGAAACGATGCCGCAGGCTTCCTGTCCGCGATGCTGCAAGGCGTGCAGGCCGAGGGCGATGAGTTGGGCCGCTTGCGGGTGATTGAAAACGCCAACTACGCCACATTCTTCGCGGGGCTTGTCGTCATCATGGTCAAACAGCATTCGACAGCCCTCTCGGTTCGTATGGGGGCGGAGTATTATTCCGTTACTGCCTCGTCAAGGGGCGTTTGCGGCAGCGAGCGCTCGGCCAGTTCCGGTGCCCGCTCACTGAGATAGTCGGCACCTGCCAGAATGATCGGGTAAGTGCGTGCCATGCTTACGAATTCAGGAATCTGATCTTCGTCCATGGCGAGATTGAGCAGGTAGACGAAAAACACCAGCACAACACCGCCTCGGGCAAAACCGAACACCGCCCCGGCCAGGCGATCAAGCAGGCTGATTCCATCAGGGCCCTGGATGCTTTTCGACAGGTTGGCCCCGAACCAGGCGACTGCAACATAGATGATGAGGAAAGTGGAAATGAACAGTAGCGCCGTTGGCGTCCAGTCTGGCACGGCCCCCGGCAGGATATCGCCGAGCGGTGCAGCCAGGAATTTGTTGGCGAAGTAAGCCCCGGCAATGGCTGCAATGAATGCACCGAGCGTCGCGAGCTCACGCATGAAGCCCCTTGCCATTGCCATCAACGTCGACACGATCATCAAAATGATCGCCACCGCGTCAAAGGCTGTAAGGGCTTCCATCATTGCGCTGTGTCCGGTGCAATCAACTCTACCAGATCAGATAGGCGCTTGAGGGGGGTGATCGTC
>CBDUKI010000232.1:0-3935 GCA_965367765.1 uncultured Henriciella sp. | reverse complement strand
TGCCACCGTAAACCGTACCGGTGAGCGTGATGCCGCCCTGGCCATGGAAGTGATGGCCGACTAGTCCGTCGCTGTTAGCGCCTGGTCGGCAAGAAGAAGCCTGCTTCCCGTCCTTGGGAAGCAGGCTTTTTTCTGGGGCAGATACCGGCGCCGACTAGAAGTCGAATTGCAGACGGGCGCTGAAACCTTCCACCGTTTCAGCGGTCTGGTTGGCAGTGACCAGGGCGGCGAAGTCGCTGTCGAGGCCGGAGGTCGAGGTGCCGAGTGACGCATCTGCGTTGAAATAGTTGAAGCCGATGCGGCCATGGCGGGTTGGCCACCAGTCGATCCCGGCGATGAATGTATCAAGCGAGCCGCCATCGACCGGACCATCTGACAGATCAACCTGGTCCAACCGCAGGACCCCCGACACGGCGCCCCAGCCACCCTGGGTGACAGGCTTGTCGACTTTCGGACGATCGAACTTGCCGCCTTTGTAGGTCCTGGCACCGCCCATAAAGGCCCCAATCTCGAGATAACCGCCCGACAGGTCCGGGTCGCCGCCCGGCAGGTTGGTATCGGCGTTCAGGACGCCATATTCACCCGCCGCCCAGTATGGGCCGGAAATGAGCGCGGCCTCAATGCCGACGAACAGGTCACGGTCGGCAATTGCGCCGGTCGAAATGATCCGGCCCGGCAGGTGTGTGTAGGGGCGCTGGCGATAGCGGGCCAGGCCCTCTTCATCGCCCTGCTCACGGTAGCGTATCGAGGCCCCGGCATGGAATACGGAGGCCTCGCCGAGCTGGCGCTGCATCGTGCCACGCGCCGCGGCAACGAAGCCTTGATCCTGGTCTCCATCTTCAAGATTACCAGCGAAGACACCGCCGGTCAGTGTGTAATTGTCGCCGGACTGGCTGAGGCTGACGCCAACACGGCGATTGAACTGGAAGGCGTCGGTAAAGGCCGCGCGCTCCAGCGTCGAGATGAAACGCGAGGAGGTCTGTTCGTCGAGCGAGTTGGGCGTCTTGAACTGACCGACCTTGATCTTTGGCGCCCCGGATGGGGCAAACTCGATGAACAGGTCCTCGGCATTGATATCGCCTGAGGAGTTGGTGTTCAGCTCTGCCTTGTACTTGATCGCGCTACCCACCTTGCCGGACACGGCGAGACGGACACGGCGCCATTCTTGATCGTCGACGTCAAAGCCGCTTGCACGCTCGGCATCGGCCTGGGCGTAATCATACTGGACGCGGCCCGACAATTTGATGTCCCAGCCATCACCTGACCAGGCCGGGGGCGATGGCAGTTTGATCGTTTCTGGTTCACTTTCGGCCCGTGCGATGGGCGCGGCCATCAGCAAGCTCGCAATCGCCACGTTCATCATGGCTTGTCGTTTCAGACTGTACACGGAGAAACCCTTGTCTCATCGGCGCGAAGGCCTAGGTTGCGAGCGGCTTATGAACAATTTTCTTTATAGTATTGTGACAGTTTGATCGCAGATATGTGACGATTGCGACAGACACTTACAAAAAATCGGTAGTAGAATTGATGCAAGCCTTTGCAAGTCTTGCAGTTTTGCCGATCCATGCCAGCTTCAAGAATGTCTTGATTTTCGCAGCCGCGAATACAGTATAGCGACGATACTCAGGGGTTGAGGCCATGAACAAGCAATGGCGATTCGTCGGGAAGGTATGGGTGCTTGCGGCGCTGCTGGTGATCAGCGCCTGCGCATCGGCGCCGGTCACGCGCCATCCGGACTATGGCCGCGATTGTGTTGAGCTGGGGGCCAATGTTGATTGTGTACGGGTTTTCTATGGCACCAATCGTGACGTCTCTGATGTTGAGCAGCTGGGCGCAAATGACGAGATAGACATCTCTATCATTGAACCTCGAAACGGCGGCGAGCTGGTGGTTGGGCGGGCCGATATATGGCTGCCAAAACTGGTTCAGGAGGGTGGCGAACGCGAGATTGGCGAGACGCCAATGGCTCATGGTGAGGCCCCCGAAGCACTGTCCGAGCAGGAAAAATACGTCTTCGTCACGCGGATTACCGCGCATGGGCGCGAGGTGTATCTGGCCGAGCTGCAATCCGCCATGGATGCCGCCGACAGCAAGGCGTTGATGTTGTTCGTGCACGGCTTCAATGTCGGCTTCGATGCGGCCCTGATCCGCTCAGCCCAGCTTTATGTCGACCTGCGCGAGGGGGCCGAGTTCGACCCTGGTGCCCCGACCCTGTTCAGCTGGCCCTCGGCTGGCAAGCTTAGCCTGTCATCCTATCGCGGCGACCAGGCCCGTTCATTGGAGGCCGCGCCCTTCCTGACCGAATTTCTCAACCTGATGACGCAGAACCTGCAGGTCGAGCGGGTCAATATCATTGCCCACTCGATGGGTAATCGCATCCTGACCGAAGCGCTGGAAGCCTATGCCGAAAGCTATGCGCGACAGCACAAGGACAAGACGATTGAGTTCAGGGTCGTGCTGGCGGCGGCGGATGTCGACCGGGCCGAGTTTGACCGGGTTGCCAATGAACTGAAAGCGATGCAGCCGAAGGTGACGATCTATGCCTCTGACAATGACCAGGCGTTGAACGTTTCGCGTCTGCTCAACAAGCTGAAACCGCGCCTTGGCGATACGGATGGTAACAAGCCCTATATTCGCAGCGACATGGGCTTTGTGACCGTGGA
The DNA here is from genome assembly GCA_965367765.1 of uncultured Henriciella sp. Classification (GTDB taxonomy): domain Bacteria; phylum Pseudomonadota; class Alphaproteobacteria; order Caulobacterales; family Hyphomonadaceae; genus Henriciella. The sequence goes on along the minus strand of CBDUKI010000232.1, from coordinate 1,272 downwards.
CGCGACCCCTGTGGCGACCGAACTGTTCGGGCTGGGTCATGGCTACTATTCGGACAATCCGTTCATTCTGAATGATATCAAATGCTCCCTCGCCGACAGGCCGCCGGGGGATCGGGCGTTGCGCGAGCGCCAGTATGCCGACCTGCCGGATGGTGAACGCTTCTTTCGCACCAACCCGGACGAGGCGGCTGCCGAGAGCTCATGTGATCTGCGCCGTCATACGTACCTGGCAGGTGATGGCGGGTTTGGTGAGCTGATCGGCTCGGTGCCGGGGCCAGGTGCGGACGGTGAAGCGATTGGCGGTGGGCCGGGACGTGGCCTCGGTGCCGGGCCCGGCAGCGGCGCGCCTGATGAACCTTCGCCTCCAGTGGCGCCGCCACCTCCTCCCCCCCCGCCACCACCGCCGCCGGCGATGCGGCCGCCGCCACTTGTCGAGGAGCCGGTGATCGAAGCTGAGATACCGCCGGTTTATCCAATGAGTTGTGCTGCACTGGGCCGCCGCGAGACGGTAAGGTTTGCGCCCGGTTCAGCCGCCTTGTCTGAAGATGAGCAGGCCTGGGTGGCGATGATGGTCGATGCGGTGGCCTGGGCTGAGACCTGCCAGATCGAAAGTGCCGTCGTATTTGGGTTTGGTGACACGTCTGGCGCCGAGACCGCCCTGGCCCTGCAGCGCGCCGAAGCGGTGGCCGATGCCCTGGCCGCAGCCGGGTTGTCGCGCGCAAGGATCGATGTCTTCGCGCGCAGCCAACACGACCCGGCCCTGCTCAGCCTGCGCGAGGACCAGGACGGCCTGCTCGACCGCGCGATTGTTAACCTGATTGTCCGCGACGCAGACTAGATGCGCTTTTCGACCTCGGCGACGACAGCAGCGGCGGTGATGCCAAACTTTTCGTACAGTTGCGTATAGGGCGCGCTGGCGCCAAAACCTGTCATGCCGACAAAGCCGCCATCATAGCCGATCCAGCGGTCCCAGCCGAACCGGATACCGGCCTCGACCGCAACCTTCGGCAGGTCACCCCCCAGGGTTTCAAGCTGGTAATCGCGGTCCTGTTGGTCGAACAGATCCATGCAGGGCATCGAGACAACCCGCACGCCAATGCCTTTTTCGGCCAGGGCAGCCTGCGCGGCCACGGCGATCTCGACTTCAGACCCCGTCGCGATGATCACTGCGCGCGCATCTTTGGCATCAGACAGCACATAGGCGCCGCGCGTGCACAGATTGTCATCATCGTGCGTCTTGCGGACGCTGGAGAGTTTCTGCCGGGTCAGGGC
>CBDUKI010000231.1:0-3968 GCA_965367765.1 uncultured Henriciella sp. | reverse complement strand
GGGTTACAGCCAGGTCACCGTCGCCACGCTTGGCCATCGGAAAGCCGTCAAAGGTGGTCGCGATAGCCGATGGCGTGCCTGGCGTATTCAGCAATATGGCGGAGTAGGCCCCGCCGTAGATGGCCCCGGTGTAGATCGCCCCCATCAGGATGAGCGCCGAGGCGGGGGCCATGGTAAAGGTGATCGGAACCAGCACGGCAACGGCCATGGTAGCGGTCAACCCGGGCAAGGAACCGATCACCGTTCCCGCGATCACCCCGGCCAACGCCAGCATGATGTTGAACGGCGTCAGGGCCTCCAGCAGGTGTTCAATTCCCGGCATGGCGGTCGCCTTTCCGGTCCTGAGATCCGGTAGTCGCGGCAGCTATTTCAGGACACCGGCCTCGCGCGCCGCCTTGCCATAGACCGCCTTCATTTCCTCCATGAAGGCATTCATGCCGGCGTAATCGACGTCCAGCAGGGCCATACCGTCATTTTCCATGCGCTGGCGGAACTCCGGGTCCGCGTTTATCTCGCCGATCATCTCGGACAACTTCACCCGGACAGGCTCGGGCGTGGACTTCGGCACCGCGATTCCGCGGTAAGCGCCAGAGACCAGGTCGAAACCGAGTTCCCTGAACGTGGGCACTTCGGGGAACTTCGGGTGACGCTCGGCCATCGCCACGGCCAGAAGCCGCACCTGCTCGGAATGCTTGGCTCCGACCGAAGTGTAGCCCCACTGTGCTTTCACTTGATCGCCCAGCAGGGCCGCGACCGCTTTGCCCGTGCCCTTGAACGCTACGTAAGTAGTCCTGATACCAGCCATCTCGTCAAACCGAACCTGGGCAAGGTGGTTTGCCGTCGCTTTTCCCGAACCCGACAGCGTGAGCTTACCCGGATTTTCTTTGGCGTAGGCGACCACATCCTGGACCGTCTTGAAGGGGCTGTCCATCGTGACGACCAGCGCATCGGGCGTGTAGTGGAACATGTAGACGCCAACGATGTCGTCGGTCTTGAAACCCACATCTTTTTGCATCGGCTTGACGATGATGTGCGGCAGGTTGATTCCCATGATGGTGTAACCGTCGCCTTTTATGCTGTTGAGCTGTGCCCAGCCAACCGCGCCACCGCCACCGGGCTTGTACGAAATGACCAGATCCTGGCCAAACTTGTCTTTGAAGAACGGCTGCTGATGCCGGGCCGTGATGTCCGATTCGCCGCCGGGCCCGAATGGAATGATGTAGCTGATCGGTTTATCGGGATATTCGGCAAACGCCGAGTAGGTCGGAATCAATGCCGCCAGAGCGATCGCTGCAAACTGCTTCAGTCTCATCTGAATCTCCTCGCATCTCTAATTTTTATCAAACTCATAAGGTGAAATCGAAATCGTTTTTTGAGAGGCCACTCCCACCAACCAGCATGGGAACTGCAACCGTAGCCCGTCTCATCCGCTTCAAAGGACCGGTTATTGTGTATCCGCTGACCAACACGCCTGCCCTATGTAGCATAGTCGCCCACGACACTGTTGGTTCTGAACACAAACCTCGACCGATGCGTCGAGCGCCGATCAGTGGGAGATGAGAATCGGCAACTTCGCTTTTCTAAGCACACTGCTGGTGACCCCACCCACGATCGACTGGCGAAATTTGCTGTGCTCATAGGCGCCCATCACCAACAACCTTGGCTGCGCCTTTTCGAGGAATTCCAGGATGCGGTAGCTGACAGATTTTCCCTTGCGCTTAATATTGACCTGTTCGGTCTTAACGCCATGACGCTGTAGAGCGGTTTCCACATTGATTTCGGGCAGCAGCGATTCTGGGTATTCGTCCGCAACGGTGATGATCGTCACCAGGCTCTTGGTCTTGAGAATCTGCATGGCGTCGGCGACCGCGCGCGCTGCCGCCCGTTTCCCATCCCAGGCGAGCACGGCGTGCTCATTGTATGTCGCCATGTCGAATTCCCGGGGCACCAACAGGACCGGCCGACCGCTGACCATCGCAACCAGGTCCGGGTGCAACTCGTCATCTTCCCCGTTTATTGCGTCATAGCGGCCGATAATGGTCAAGTCAAAGAGTCGCGCATAAGTCGCTACCTTGGCATTGCCATCACCACGCTTCGATATCCAGTGAATCTTGTCGCGGTCCGAGTTCGATGCGATTCGTTGTTTGAACCTTGCTTCAATATCTTTAGTGGCCTGCGCCTGCGCTTTCTTAATACTGTCCCGGATGTCTTCTGGTATCCAACTACCCACGCTCGGATTCACCGGCGCGAAATTGTGGGCCAAGATGCCTGTGAGGTGTGCGTCGTACTTGTCACGCATGAATAGCGCCGCATCCAGGGCGGCGTCAGATGAATCAGAGCCGCTGTATGCGATGAGAAGATTCTTAATTGCCATACTGTTAGCCTTTCGCGAAATAATGGCGGCTCCTGAATGAGCCAGCCCGGTGTTTTTGCGCGCAGTCGGAGATTTGTTCCAGGTTCATGGCCGCAGAACAATTTTCGGCGCGGCCGCCTTGCCTTCGTGAATGTCACGAAACGCTGCCGCGCCATCAGACAGCGGTCGAGTCTCGACCCAGTCCAGCGGGCCCAGCGCACCTCGGTATAACGCATGAATGGCGGCACGGAGATCAACGGCGCTATAAGTATAGTTGCCCAGGAAGGTGATTTCTTCGAGGGTCATCTTGCGCGTGTCCAGACCCGGCTCGTTGTCCTGCAGGCCGACATGTGAAATTACGCCACCCGAACAAACAAAACTGCACGACGCTGCGCGTGTTCGACCACTGCCAACGGCATCGATAACGAGTTCGAAACTATTCGCTTCAGGCAGGTCATCCCCCAAGGGGTCGTAGACCGTGCAACACGCCAGCTTTTCCGCCGTGTGCCTGCGCAGGGGATTGGTGTCGCCAAGGCAGATTTCGATACAACCTTTGTCTTTGAGCATCAATGCGGCAAAGGCGCCGATAGAGCCACCGCCCAGCACGAGGGCGCGGCACTCTGACAGCGGCCGGTGCAGTACCTTCTCCGCCAGATAGATCGCATGCAGCGAAGTGGCGGCAGGTTCGGCAAGGCTGGCGATCACGGGATCCATATCCTGCGGCATATCCAGCAGATTCCGTTCGGGTATGGTGACGTATTGCGCGAAGGCACCGGCGAGGCGCATGCCTATCAGTTCCCGCTTTGCGCACAAGTTGGAACGCCCACCCTGACAGTGGTCACAAACACCGCAGGTCATCAGCGGGTTGAGAACCACACGCCGGTCCTTCTGTGCGCCATTCTGCACCACACCCACGGCCTCATGCCCAAGTATCAGCGGTGGAATCCGACGCGCGTCATGGCCGTGATAGGCATGCATGTCCGAGCCACAGATACCTACCGCCTCTATCTTGACCAGCGCCTCACCCGGGCCCGGCGCTGGATCCGGTTCATCACGGTACTGGACCTCAAGCGTGTCTGTATATACGAGTGCTTTCATACGTTTCGTCCCTATTTCGCTGTGAAGCCGCCGTCGAGATGGATTACCTGGCCGGTGACGTAATCAGAGGCCGGTGAGGCCAGAAACACCGTCAAGCCATCCAGATCCGACAGCACACCGTTGCGGCCAATGGCGGTCTGGGCAGCCAGTTTGTCCAGCAACTCGGGGTTCTCGTACACCGGCGCGGTCAGCTCAGTGGGAAAAAAGCCGGGTGCGATCGCATTGCAGGTAATGCCTTGACGTGACCAGGCCTCGGTCATGGCGCGTGTCAGCTGGGCGATGCCGCCCTTGGACGCGCCGTAAACCAGGCCATTGGCAAAGGCACGGCTCGACTGCAGCGAAGCGATATTGATAATCCTGCCCCAGCCCCGCTCCTGCATGGCCGGCACCAATTCGCGTGCGAGAAAAAAGGGCACCGCTAGGTTCAGGTTGAGCGTCGTATCCCAGCTCTCAAGCGTAATCTGCTCAACCGGCTGGCGAAAATTGACGCCCGCCGCGTTGATCAGGATATCGATCG
>CBDUKI010000230.1:0-3977 GCA_965367765.1 uncultured Henriciella sp. | reverse complement strand
AGCTTTTCGGGAAGACGACCCGGCAGGTCGCAATCGCGCGCGCCATTTCAGTGACGCTGACTTTCGGGCTGTTGCCCAGCGGCGTGCCCTCGATCGGCACCAGCATGTTGATCGGCACGCTTTCGGGATGCGGGGTAAGTTTCGACAATTCGTGGATCAGCCCGATCCTGTCCTCACGCGCCTCACCCATGCCCAGAATGCCACCGACGCAAAGGTTCAGGCCCGCCCCGCGCGCTTTTGCCAGCGTGTCCAGCCGGTCATCATAAGTCCGTGTGGTGGTCACACTGGTATAGTATTCCGGCGAGGTATCGAGATTGTGATTGTAATAGTCGAGGCCCGCATCCTTCAGGGCTTCGGCCTGGCCATCATCCAGCATGCCCAGCGTCACGCAGGTCTCCAGGCCTTCGGCTTTGACCGCAGAAATCATCGCGGCGACCTTGGGCAAATCGCGGTCTTTCAAGTTGCGCCAACCAGCGCCCATGCAGAAGCGGTCCGCCCCGCCCTCCTTGGCCCGGCGGGCGGCGGCAACAACCTCATCCAGCGGCATCAGCTTCTCGGCTGACACGCCCGTATCAAAGTGCGCCGACTGGCTGCAATAGCCGCAATCCTCAGCACAGCCACCGGTCTTGATGGACAGTAGCTGGCTCTTCTGAACCGTGCCATCCGGCCAATTGGCCCGCTTCACGTCAAGCGCACGCGCGACCAACTGGTCGAGCGGCAATTCATACAGGGCGCGAATATCCTCACGCGTCCAGTCGTGGCGCGGCTGGTCAAATGGCATTGGATTATCCTTTGTTGCAGTCTACCGGGAGGAACCGTGACTTCTGGCCTGAACTGGCGCGCCAGACAAGCCCAATTCGCGGGCGGCCATGCATGTGTCCCCGGATGGGACGCGCTGGCTATGTGTCCCATCCTGCCAGTCGCGTTTCAGGGGAGTGGCCAAAACCGCACCCTCGCCTGTTGCGGGAAAGCTGGTTCAAAATCCGACACATATCGCCTTCTGGGTGAGCCAGCGCAAACTGGCGCGTTCATTGCGATGACAGCGCCAGGTGGGAAAACCGGCACTGACTATGACGGCGCCTATAAAATGACAATGAGGTCGACAAGAATGAATACCAAGGCGCTACACCCGAATACGCTGACGCTGCTGTCCGCCTGGGAACGGATCAGTGCTGCGCCCGGCGACAAGAGCCTCGGGCCGCGCACCTCGCAACACCCGGACATTATCGAATGCCTGTTCGTGATCGAACGTCGCAGTGAGGGTGTCTGGTCGTTTCGCAATGTTGGCGAGCGTATGTCGAACCTGCTAGGCCGCGACCTGGCCGAGCATGACTATCTGAATTTCTGGACCGGGCATGACCGCGAGATGATCACCGCCTTCCTGGCAGGCGTGCATGAAAGCCGCCAACCGGGCATCGTGCGCGCCAATGGCGAGACGCTGACAGGCGAACGCATTGACATCGAGATGACCCTGGCACCGCTGCATTCCAGCAAGGCACGCCCGGGCTGCCAGCGCCTGCTCGGCCTGTACCAGACCTTGCACGGGGCAGATGTTCTCAAGGGCCGGCCGGTCTGGCGTCACCGCGTCACGGCGATCTTTCCGCCCGACATGCGGGCAGAGCCGCCACGCCTGCGCCTGGTGACCAGCAACGACTAGTCGATCCGTTTCAGGCCAGACTTGAAACGCTTCCAGTTATCGACATAGACCTGAGCAGAGCCTTTGATCAGGGCAACCTGTTCAGGGCTGAGCTGTTTGATGATCTTGCCTGGCGCGCCCATGACCAGTGAATTGTCGGGGATGACCTTGCCTTCCGGGATCAGCGCGTGAGCGCCAATGATGCAGTTCTTGCCGATCACGGCGCGGTTCATCACCGTTGAGCCAATGCCGATCAGTGTCTCATCGCCAATCGTGCAGCCATGCAGCATGACCATGTGACCAACCGTGACATCGCGCCCGATCTCCAGCGGGCACCCAATGTCTGTGTGCAACACGCTGCCATCCTGAATATTGGAGTTCTCGCCGACCGTGATCGGGTCATTGTCGCCACGCAGAACCGCATTGAACCAGACGCTGGCATTCTCCTTGAGAATCACATTGCCCAGCACGGTCGCATTCTCAGCGACCCAATATGCGCCATTCTCAGGCACGGTTGGTGCAATATCATTCAGTTCATACAAAGCCATAGTCACAATTCCATCATTCGTTTTGGGAGCGGATTTATTCCTTAATGTGGGATTAACCCTGTTAGGGTCTAATTCAATAGGAGATTCGGGGAGGCATATTGCCTATGATCGCCAGACGGTCAGTCCATACCAACCCGCCAGGGCCTGCCAACGCCCCGGACCATATCTCACTCCGCCTGATTTCGTCGCCGCTGCGCCTTTTGGTCCAGCGGTTTTTTTGTGCCTGGAAAGGAGACCCACATGGGTAAACGTGCTGCCACCAAACGTCAGAAAGCCAATGCCGCTTACGAGGCCTCTAAACGGGGCGACAAGCACAGCCGTGAGACCCAGCTCTACGCCATCAACGGTGGCTGGCACCCTGACGATGCCGACAATCCGCCGACAATGGCCGAACCGGCCCATGGCAAGCGCAATCAACGCTACCAGAAGACCATCAAGCCACGTTCTGAAAACCAGGCCAGGCTGATGCAGGCCCTGGATGAGAAAACCCTGGTCTTCGCGGTTGGCCCGGCCGGTACGGGCAAGACCTACCTGGCTATCTGCAAGGCCGTCGAAGCCCTGCAACGCGGCGATGTTGCCCGCATTATCCTGTCACGCCCCGCCGTCGAGGCCGGCGAGCAGATCGGCTACCTGCCCGGGGCCATGGAAGACAAGCTCGCCCCCTACCTGCGCCCGCTTTACGATGCCTTGTCAGACCGGCTCAGCCCGGGCCAGCTCAAGCACATGATGGCAGATGGCACGATCGAAATTGCCCCTATCGGCTTCATGCGCGGGCGGACACTGAACAATGCCTTCGTAGTCATCGATGAGGCACAGAACTGTACCTATACGCAAATCAAGATGCTGCTGACGCGGCTCGGTTGGCACTCGACCATGGTGGTCACCGGCGATCCGGCCCAGACCGATCTGCTGCCCAGCCTGTCCGGCCTTGCGACGGCCGCTGACAAGCTCGAACAGCTGGGTGATACGGCGGTGGTTCGGCTCGAGGGCCAGGATGTGGTGCGCCACCCGCTGGTCGCCGAAATGCTTGACGTGCTCTGAGTAGACTAACCCCTGAAATGGAAAGCCCGCTCCAGAACGGAGCGGGCTTTCTTATTTGGGATTGGTTCTGGCCGGGGCGCTACTGGCAACCTCCCACGGCGACACCGGCATAACCATCCTGGGTCAGGACTGCGTTGAAAGCGGTTGTACGCGCTTCATCATAGACGCATTGAGCCGAGGTTCCTGACAGTTTCGGACCGGCCATGCCTGGCGAGGTCGAATAGCCCCAGGAATTAACCGAAATCAGCGGACCACTGCCCGAGCCGGTATTCATTGGCTGGATCCATGGGCCACCCGAAGCGCCACCTGACAGGCCACATTGTGACAGCCACCAATTGTCGGTGCCTTCGGTCGTCATGTCTTCTGCGCAATACATGAAGTTCGGGTCATCGGAATAGGAATAGCCGAGGCCATGAGTGAAGTCCGGTGAGGACGCCCCGGCCGTGCCGTCATCGACAGCTGGCGCGGCAAAGCTGATGTCGAATGCGCCAACGGCGACATCCAGCGCATCGGATGAGGCCGCGTTGCCAGAATGTGAGCCGGTATCGTCAACAACGTAATAGGCATAGTCCCACGGGATATTGTCCGGGAAACTGCGCGTCGTCCAATCGACATCGACCACGCGCCAAGACCGGCCGGCCAGGAGCAAAAGTGGTGGGCCACCCTTGTTTTGGAAAGCAGCCACCAGGCCCTCATCGGGGATCTGGCCAATCTCGTTTCGTCCGTGACGAACGGAATACATCGGATCGGCA
>CBDUKI010000229.1:0-4015 GCA_965367765.1 uncultured Henriciella sp. | reverse complement strand
CAGGAAGCCGCCCTTGGAGCCTACGGGCACAATGACCGCGTTCTTGACCTGCTGGGCCTTGACCAGGCCAAGCACTTCGGTGCGGAAGTCATCGCGCCGGTCAGACCAACGCAGGCCGCCGCGCGCCACCGCGCCAAAGCGGCAGTGCACGCCTTCAACCAGCGGGCTGGCCATGAATATTTCGCGATACGGCTTGGGCGCTGGCAGGTCGACCAGTTCGCGGCTGGCAATCTTGAAGGCAATGAAGGGCCGTGCCTCACCCTGTGGCGAGACCTGGTAGAAATTGGTCCGCTGGATAGCGAGGATAAGCTCGGCAATGCGCCGGATGACGCGGTCATGGTCAAGCGAGGAAACGGTCTTCAGGCCCTCGTCGAGGCGCGTGCGAGCCGTAGTGAGGCGCTCAAGCTCCGGGTCGGCGCTCGGGTTCACGGCCGGATCGAAGCGGGCCGCAAACAGGTCAATCAAGCAGCGGGTCAACTCAGGATTGGCATTCAGCGCTTCAACCTGGGTAGAGCGGGCCGGGTCCAGCCCGGTCTGGTGGCGATAGGCGCTCAAGGCCCGGCACAGGTCTGCCTCGCGCCAGGTCAGCCCGGCATTGAAGACCAGCGCATTGAAGCCGTCATTTTCTACACGGCCACTCCAGACAGCGACAAAGGCGTCCTCGAAGCGTTTCGCAATCTCGTCCAGATCAGCCACCTGGGCATGGGCGAGTTTCATCGACAGGGAATGGATCCAGTAGACATCAGGCGCATCTTCGACCGCTTTGCCGTGTGGACGGATCGGGTAGCCGGTCTCGAAATTCACGAACAGGCCCATCTGCTCGAACACCGGTACACAGTCTGAGAGGGCAATCGAGCCATTGCGGGCATAGATCTTGGCGCGGATGACGGTGTCGTCGTCATTTGGCACACGATAGGCGCGCAGCTTGACCGGATGATCGGAATTGATCTTCTCGATCTCGACGACATCGAGCAGCGCTTCTTCGGGTGTGAAAGCCTCACGATAGGCTGCATTGAAGGCGCCGGTGAACAGGCTGGCCATCATATGCACGTTCGTTCCGAGATGGTTGTTCATCAACTCACGGCGGAAGCGTTCGTCCCAGGTTCGGCAAATCTGGGCCAGTTGTTTCTCGAGGGCCATGAGGTCCGGCTGGCCAGAGTGTGAGGACAGCGCCACTTCAAACAGGATGCGGACCATCGAGGTCGCATCGAAACTCGGCTCGAAACTGGCCAGGCGCCCAGTGAACGATGTTTCCAGCAGGTCGGTAATCTTGCGGCGCAGATTGGTGTCATAGGCTTCGCGCGGCACGAAGGTCACCACGCTGACAAAGCGCTTGAAGCGGTCATAGCGAGCAAAGACCCGCACGCGCGGACGCCCGATCAATTGCAGAACGCCAAGCATCGTAGGTGCCAGGGTTTCGGAATTGGTCTGGATCAGCTCGTCGCGCGGCCAGGCTTCCATGATGTTCGACAGCGCCTTGGCGGTATAGGTGCCTTTGGCGGCGCCGGAGGCTTCGATGACCTTGTTGAAGCGGCGGCGCAGCATCGGCACATCGCGGACGCTGTTATTGTAGGCTTCTGACGTGTACAGGCCGAGAAATCGGGTTTCGCCCGTCACCTGGCCATTGACCCCGAAATGCTTGACCCCGACATAGTCGCAGAAGACGCGCCGGTGGACCCGGCTGGTCAGGGTCGACTTGGCCAGGATCAAGGGTTCAGGCTCGACCAGGAAATCGCCAATCTCCTGGCTGATGACCAATGGTTCAGACCCGCGATTGAGGACATTGCGCGCTTCATTGCGCAGGATGCCGAGATTTGAATCGGGCACCATCTCAGGCTCTTCTGGCAAGACCGAGCCATCATCGGCAAGGTGAAACGTATAGTCCCTCACGCCGAGGAAGACGAAATGCTCATTACCCAGCCATTTCAGGAAGGCGGCGGCCTCTGATTTGTAATAATCATCAATATATGGGTTGGCGAGCAGGGCCTCGACTTCGCTGGCCATGCGGTCGCGCATGGCGTGATAGTCGGTCGTCGCGATGACTACATCTTCCAGCGTGACCCGCGCTTCCTCGAGCAGCGCGGCCTGATCAGCCTCAATCATGTTGGGCAATTGAATATGGATCAGCGAGCGGTGTGTCCCGTCCTCAAGCTCGACAATCGGGTGGAACAGCGCAAGCACTTCATGACCCAGCTGCGTACAGGCCCCCAGCAGACTGTCGACCAGGAAAGGCCGATCCGGGCCAATGACCTCCAGGCAGAGGCCATCATGCACGGCGCGCAGGCGCAGATCACGACCATTGCTCGGAATGGTCTTGGCCCAGGCCCAGAATTCGCGCGCCAGCTCACTGACCTGCTCATCCGTAATGTCCAGCGAAGCCTCACTTTTGGCTTCGGCAAGCATTTGCTCAATCATGCTATTCAGAGGGGAATTGTTGTTCATTTCAGTCGCTTTTGGGTAAAAATATTCTACGATGGCTATCCAACTGATATGGCCCATCCCTACGCCAATTTGACTCGCGTCTCAATCACCTAGGGTCAATTATTCGCGATTCTACTGTTGACAGCGTTATCGGTTTTGCCCGGCCTCAGTATCAGGCCTCGCAATCGGTGATGCCGGTAAGGGTTTGCTCAGGCTTTTGCCCGAATACTTTATGCAAACCGAATAGTCTGATGACCGAGGAAGACGGATGAACCAGGCGAGCAAGGACATGTTCACCACGGTGACTTTGCGCAGCCTGCAAATGGCGTTAGGGCGTTTGGGATGAGACGGCTCTGGTTCTGGCCCATCGATCCGTTGGCGCGCACGGTTCGACTTGCTCTTGGTGAGAAGGGCTGGTCTTTCGAACCTATTGTCATCAAGCCATGGGTGTCTGATCTTGAACTTGCGGCGCTGGCCCCGGGGGCCTGTGCGCCAGCCTTGCTGGATACAGATGCTGAAGTGCGCACTTCCGCCATCGGCACGCTGGCCATCTGTGAATATGTTGAGGACGCTCAGCCATCGCCGCGCCTGTTGCCGTTTACGCCAGGCGAGCGGGCCGAAGCCCGACGGCTCTGGCAATGGGCGGAGGAAAGCTTTGCCGGGATCAACAACACCTTGCTGGCCGAACGGATTTCCCAATGGGTACGCCGTGAACAAGCGCCCAATAGTACGGCCTTGCGCCAGGGCGCCCATGCGCTGAAAAACCGGATGACCTTCCTTGATGCCCTGGCCGGGGAGCGCGCCTATCTGGGCGGGCGTAACCTGACCCTGGCGGACCTGTCAGTTGCCGCGCACCTGTCGGCCTATGATTATTTTGGTGATGTTCCGTGGGAACTGACACCGGATCTGAAGAACTGGTATGCGCGAATGAAGTCGCGCCCGGCCTTTCGTCCGCTGCTGGCGGACAGAGTGGACGGGGTCAAGCCGGTGAAGCACTATAGCGATCTGGATTTCTAGGTTGCGGGTTTCGATGGCTGGTTCGCCAGAAGATTTTATCAGGCAGATGGCGCGGCAGGTCGGGTTCGACGCCTGCAGGATCTGTCGGGTCGATGAGGCCTGGCAGGCCGGGGACAGGCTTTCGGACTTCATCGCGGATGGACGCCATGCCTCGATGAGCTGGATGGCCGATACGCTGGCGCGCCGCATGGCCCCGACGGCGATGTGGCCCGAAGCGCGTTCAGCGATTGTTGTCGGCCTGAATTATGGCCCTGACATTGACCCGATGGAGATGCTGGCGCGCAAGGAAGAGGGCAATATCTCGGTCTATGCGCGTGGCAGGGATTATCACGACCTGATCAAGAAGCGGCTGAAACAGATGGCGCGCGCCTTCGTGGCCGAAACCGGAGCGGGTGTGAAGGTCTTCGTTGATACCGCGCCGCTGATGGAAAAGCCGTTGGCCGAGAAGGCCGGGCTGGGCTGGCAGGGTAAACACACCAATCTGGTCTCGCGTGAGCTTGGCTCCTGGCTGTTCCTTGGTGTGATCCTGACCGATGCGGTTTTGGCCGCAGATACACGTGGCGATGACAGCTGTGGG
>CBDUKI010000228.1:0-4032 GCA_965367765.1 uncultured Henriciella sp. | reverse complement strand
ATCTTCAGCCATGCCGGCGATCAGCGGTTCGACAATCAGTGTCTGAACCAGTTCCATGACCCGCGGCGTGACAACGGGTGCTGGGGCATAGGCGCCCATCCCGCCCGTATTCGGGCCGGTGTCGCCGTCGCCGACGCGCTTATGGTCCTGGGCGGGGGGCAGATAGATCGCGCCCTCACCATCGGTCAGGACGAAGATCGACGCCTCTTCGCCATCCATGAATTCCTCGATGACAATCTCGGCTGACGCCTCGCCGAACTTGCCGGTCATCATGGCTTCGACCTCGTTCTCGGCTTCTTCCAGGGTCTGGCAGATGACCACGCCCTTGCCCGCGGCCAATCCATCGGCCTTGATCACGTATGGAGCTTCCATCGTTTCGAGGAAATCCAGCGCGGCCGTCAGGTCGGTGAACCGCCCGTAAGCGGCTGTCGGAATACCATACTTGGCCATCAGGTCTTTCGAGAAGGCCTTGGAGGATTCCAGCTGGGCCGCTTTCTGGCTTGGCCCGAACACATCGAAACCACGAGCGCGAAGCGCATCGGACAGACCCGCCGCAAGCGGCTGTTCCGGGCCGATAACGATAAGGTCCGGCGTAATCTGCAAGACCAGCTCCTGCATCTTGTGCAAGTCACAAGGATCAACATCAAAGCACGGGCCGATCTTGTCCATGCCTGGATTGCCAGGCACACAGAACACCTCGTCGACCAGTGGCGACTGCTTGATTTTCCATGCCAGGGCGTGTTCGCGGCCACCCGATCCGACTACGAGAACTTTCATGGCCCCGCAAATGGACCGGGTTCCGATTGCAATCAAGCCCCTTTAGGCGTGACCGGCCACGAACATATGTCTAAACAATGAGGCATGAGCGACTCGCCAAACACCAATCTACCAGAGCAAACGGTCTCCGAATTGTCTAACGCACTCAAGCGTACAATCGAAACCGTCTACGACCATGTCCGTGTACGCGGTGAACTGGGCCGGGTGACCATTGCCCGGTCGGGACACATGTATGCCGACATCAAGGACGACAAGGCCGTATTGAGCACTGTGATGTGGAAGGGCCAGGTCTCGCGCTTGCCTTTCCGGCCCGAAGAAGGGCTCGAAGTCGTCGCAACGGGGCGATTGTCGACCTATCCAGGCCGTTCCAACTACCAGCTGATCGCCAGCGAAATGCGCCCGGCTGGGGCTGGCGCGTTGATGGCGCTACTCGAAGAGCGCAAAAAGAAACTGGCGGCGGAGGGCCTGTTCGACGAGCGTCACAAGAAGCGCCTGCCATATCTCCCGAATATTGTCGGCGTCGTGACCTCACCCACAGGTGCGGTGATCCGAGATATTCTGCACCGAATTTCAGACCGCTTCGCGACCACTGTCATCCTCTGGCCCGCGCTTGTGCAGGGCGATTCCGCAGCACCCCAGATTGAACGCGCGATCCGGGGCTTCAATGCAATGACGGGGCCTGAGCGGCCGGACGTGTTGATTGTCGGCCGCGGCGGCGGGTCGATTGAAGACCTGTGGCCATTCAACGAAGAAAATGTGGTTCGCGCCGCCTTTGAGAGCCAAATCCCCTTGATCTCGGCTGTCGGCCACGAGACTGATACCACCTTGATCGACTATGTCGCTGATGCCCGGGCCCCCACGCCCACGGGCGCAGCCGAGATCGCGGTCCCGGTGCGCGCCGAACTTCAACTGTCTCTCGATGAATTGATGCAGCGCCATAAACGCGCCCTGTCCCGGCATGTTCGACGCGAACAGGAACGTGTGGCTAATGCCCGCCTGCCCCGGCCAGAACGCTTGCTCGAGACCAAGCGCCAGGCATTGGATTTTGCCACAACTCGCCTGCCCCGCGCGGTTGATATCCTGTTACACAAACTGGACGCGCGCCTTAACGCGGCCATGTCGCGTCTGCGTAGTCCAGAGCAAGTCCTCAATCAAAGGCGCGCCAACCTGCTGACCTTATCGGGTCGATTGACCGCAGGACTGCAGCAAAGCGCGGATCGCAAACGGATCGATTATACAAAAACAGCCGCACGCTTACGCCCCGAGCCGATCCGGTCAGACATTCAAAGATCGCGGAAAAGCCTGCGAGATACGTCTGTACGAGCGCGCCCGGCCATGTTGCGGATATTCGACGACAAGGCGCGGGCGCTCGAATCCGAGACCAAGCTTCTGGAGACACTCTCCTATCAGGCAACACTGAAACGCGGCTATGCCCTGGTCCGCACAGGCTCAGGCCAACTCGTACGGGATCGTCAGACAGCCGGGCAGCAGGCGGCCATGACCATCACGTTCGCTGATGGCGATGTGAACGTGACCCCTACGGGCAAGGCACCAACGGCACAAAAGAAAACGGCGAGCCTGAAGCCCGCCATTTCCAAAAAGCCTGATCAGGGTTCGTTATTCTAGATTGCGCGAACCTTGACTGAGTTGCCTTGCGTGGCCTCGACCTCAATACCACTGCCTGCTTTCAGATTGCTACCATCAACAGAGCTTGCGCTCCAGACCGTGTCGCCGATCTTGACCCTGCCCTGACCGTCCACAAAGTCCTTGGAGACCGTGCCGCGCAGGCCAACCGTACCGGCCATACGTTTGTTAAGCGTCGGGTGCTCTTCAATATTCTCGTGCATGTTCCGAAATAGGGTCCGGCCAACAAAGAACAAAATTGTGGAGGCCACCGCAAAGAAGATCAGCTGCCCCTGCCAAGCCGTCACAGTATCCGGTGCAAACGCCGTGAAAGCCGAGGTCAGGCCAGCAGCAATACCGACCCAGAGCAGGTCGAATGTCCCCGCCGCCATCTCTATACACAGAAGGATGAGCGCCAGTGCCAGCCAGTGCCAGGCATTGAGCGGCCAGAATGTCAGAAAACCTTCCACCTATCCCTCCTTCTTCTTGCTGGCATCGGTCAGACCCTTGATGCCTTCAATGGTGCCAAGTATCGAGCTAAATTCAGCCGGAATGATAACCGTCTTGTTGCTATTATTCGTGGCAAGCTTCTCGAACGCAGCCACATATTGCTGGCCTAGGAAGTAGTTGATGGCATTAACGTCGCCCTTAGCAATCGCTTCGGATACGAACGCTGTTGCCTTGGCTTCGGCCTCACCTTCACGTTCACGCGCTTCGGCGTCTCGGAATGCGGCTTCCCGGCGACCTTCAGCCTCCAGGATAGCGGACTGCTTCTCCCCTTCTGCGCGCAGAATCGCAGACTGCTTATCGCCCTCAGCCGTCAAGATTTCCGCGCGTTTCAGACGCTCGGCCTTCATCTGTCGGGCCATCGCTTCTGTGATGTCAGCAGGCGGCGACAAGTCCGCGATCTCGATACGGGTGACCTTGATCCCCCACGGATTGGTGGCCGCATCGACCACAGACAGAAGCCGCGCATTGATGTCGTCTCGGTTTGAGAGGACTTCGTCCAGATCCATGGAGCCGACCACTGTACGGATATTGGTCAGCGACAGGTTGGTGATGGCATTCTCGAGATTGTTGACCTCATAAGCCGCCGCAACCGGATCAATGACTTGAATAAAAACAACGGCATCACAGGAAACCTGTGCGTTGTCTCGAGTAATCACTTCCTGGGTCGGGATATCGAGCACTGATTCCATCATATTCATCTTGCGCCCAATGCGCTGATAGAAAGGCACGATGAAATGCATGCCTGGAGACAATGTCCGGGTGTAGCGACCGAAATTCTCGACTGTAAAATTGTACCCTTGCGGGACAATTTTCGCGGCAGACGTGACCAACACAAAGCCGGCAAGCGCCAGCAAGCCTAATACGATAATTTCGTTGTCCATATAGTCCTCCCTGATATGACCAGTTTCATATGGGGAGATTATTATCGTTTTTCAATAATTCACCATCGAAAAACGACGTACCCCGCCACCAGAATACGCCATTTTCTCGTTGATTCCCTATCGAAAACCTAAAATCAGAGCTGTCCGAGCATATAGTCAGCGCTGGAGACCTCGAATGCGCCACCATTTTCCACATTCAGTTCGGCCACAACACCGTCTTTCACCAGCATGGAATAGCGCT
>CBDUKI010000227.1:0-4088 GCA_965367765.1 uncultured Henriciella sp. | reverse complement strand
ATGGCGCACCCAGCAGGATTCGAACCTGCGACCTTTGCCTTCGGAGGGCAACACTCTATCCAGCTGAGCTATGGGTGCGTCGCAAGGCTACTTACGGTAAGACGGGGGGCGATGCAATTGGGGAGATGCTGGTAATCTCGGGTTTAGCACTTGCAGGTTAAGGCGCTAGGGTCAGAAGATAGATCGCTCGCAAACCGGGCGCGAACGGGAGATGTTGACATGTGGAACCTGAAAACAGGTCTGGCCGGCGCCGTCGCCTTGCTGGTGCTGGGCGCCTGCACGCAGACGACGACCACCAGCAGCGAACCGGCGCGCCCAAGCAAGGCCGAGATGCTGGCCGAGTTTGACGCCGTGATCGCCGCCGCAGAAGCCACGCAAGGGCCGGGTAAACCGGCGCTGTGGACGCTGGCCGATGCTGACACCACGGTTTATCTGTTCGGTACGGTTCACCTGCTGCGCCCGGATGTCGACTGGCGGTCGCCAGCCTTCGAGACGGCCTTTGCCGAGGCCGATACGGTGGTCTTTGAAGTCGACATGAAAAGCCCGGAAGGCCAGAAGGCGCTGATGACAGACTTTGTCGCGCGCGGCTTCTACGAGGATGGCATGACCTTGCGCGGGGCGCTGGATGAGGAGGCTGAGAGCGTCGTCGAGGCGGCGCTTGATTCGGTTGGCCTGCCCTTGGATGCGGTCAATGCCATGGAACCATGGATGACGGCGGCGAACTTGGGCGTGATGAAGCTGCAGGCAGACGGTTATGATCCGGAATCGGGCGTCGAGAACGTGCTTGAGGCCGAGGCTGTCGCGGCTGGCAAGCGCTTTGATTTCCTTGAAGTGGCGGGCGATCAGGCCGATGCGTTCGACCTGTTGCCGGAAGCCGCGCAGATCGAGTTCCTGTATGAAACCGCGCTCCTGTTGGACGAATCCCCGCGCATGCTTGACCAGCTGGTCGAGGAATGGGCCGATGGCGATGTCGAAGGCCTGGCCAGGGTCGTGGCGTCGCCAGACTCAGCGGGCATGGGCGGCGACGCGGTTTACCAGTCGCTGCTGGTTGACCGTAACCGCAACTGGGTGCCCAGGATCGAGGCGATGCTGGACGCGCCAGGCACGGTTTTCGTGGCCGTTGGGGCGGCCCATCTGGCCGGGCCGGATAGCGTGATCACCATGCTGCGTGAGCGTGGCCACACAGTCACCGGCCCTTGACCCCTGGGGGATAGAGGCGGGGATTGGCGACGCGAAGCCGGTCGGATTCTGCAAAGATAAACCCATGACGGGCCTGTGATCAGTGCCCGAAATACCCCCGAACAACCTATGAAGAAGACCCGATCCAGGCACGAAGAAATTCGTGTCTGAGGGGAATTTTGATTTTTTTCGGAAATGCAATTGACAATCATTCTCAATATTATGATGAAGCCTGCAATTAAGAATCATTCGCAATTCAGGGGTAGACTTCATCATGCGATTTTCAATTCCAGGCACAATGCGATCCGTATCCGTAACCGGATCAGGTCAGACCATTCATGCCGTTTCAGGATCAGCTCAGGGCGTTCATGGCGCGGAGCAGGCGGCGGTTGGGTCGGCCAGGTTTTCCCGTGCGGACGATGGTGGGGCGGAAACCATCGCGGCGCCCACCATCGGCAGGCCGCAGGGCCGGGCTGGACGATTTCTCCCACAAGGGCTGAACCGGCTCATGGGCTCATCTGCGATAGCCGCGCTGGCGCTCGGTCTGGCCAGCCCGGCTTTTGCGCAGGACGAGGGCACTGGCGATGAAATGGTTGAGCTGGCGACGGTTGCCGTCTGGGGGACGCATGTTTCGTCTGACTCGCTCTATCTTGGCGAACAGGAGATTGAGCTGAAGCAGGCCGATCACCTGTCAGACCTGATGCGCGTCCTGCCGGGGGTCGACATTGGCGGCACGCATTCGATCAATACACGGATCAATTTTCGCGGCCTGGATGACCGCAACCTGAGCATCTTCATCGATGGGGCCCAGCAGAAGAATTACCTGTTCCACCATATCGGCAACCTGCTGATCAATCCTGACATCCTGCAATCGGCCGAGATCCAGCTTGGCACCAATACGGTGACGCATGGCGGGCTGGGTGGCTCGGTACGGTTCGAAACCAAGGACGCACGCGATCTGCTGGCCGGGACGGACCGCGATTTCGGCGCGCGCCTGGCGCTTGGCTACAATACCAATGCGCTCAACAGCCAGTCGGCCACGGCCTATGGCCAGCTTGGCGAGCGGGTAGATGGCCTGATCTATTACAACCGCGTTGACCGCGACAATTTCGAGGACGGCAATGGCCGCGAGACGGTTGGCTCTGATGGTGAGACCGAAGATGTGCTGGCCAAGCTCGGCTTTGCGATTGCTGACAATCAGCGCCTTGAGGTCAGCTACGATTATCTCAGCGATGCCGGGGACTATACCCAGCGCCCGGACATGGGTGCGGTGCTCAACCAGGCGCTGACCGGCGACCTGGTTTTGCCAACCGAGTACAGCCGCGAAACGATCAACGTGTCTTACGACCTGGACCTCGGCCCCGCCTTTGCCCTGGATGCCACCTATTTCACCAATGACATGGACCTTTACCGTGACGAGCGGGCAGCCACGACACGCACCGGCCCGGGCCGTCAGAAGCGCGCAATTGCCGACAATCAGGGCGTCAACCTGCTGGCGCGCTCGGATATCGGCTTTGGCGGGCTCGACCACCAGTTGACCTATGGCGTGGAATATTTCGACCAGTCATTTGACTATGATGGCGATATCGAGCTGGCCGGCGGCGAGATTACCCAATCATCCGACTATACGGCGATCTTCATTGAAGACGCGATCGGCCTGACCCGCCAGCTCACCGTGCGCCCAGGCGTACGCTACACGGACTATTCGATCAGCTACGACACGGCGGGTTCGAGCGGCAGTTTCGATGAGGTGAGCTATGGCTTGGCGGCTGACTTCAAGGTCAATGATGCGCTGACCCTGCTGGCCAGCCATACGGACCTGTTCCAGGGCCCGGAACTGGCTGAACCGTTTACCGGCGCGGGTGGCAACAAGCTGGTCAATCCGGACCTGGCGGCCGAAACGGGCCATGCGCGCGAGTTTGGCGTGCGCTTCAGCGTGCCGTTTGACGCCGGGCAACTCAACCTCGGTGCCAACCTGTTCCGTACCGAGATCAATGATTTTATTGCCGAGCAGGCGGTAACCGGGTCCACCACTGGCGCAACCCAAGACGTGAACATTGGCGATGCGGTGATTGACGGGGCCGAAGCCAGCGCCAATCTCGCCTTCGACAATTGGAGTGCCTTGCTCACCTATGCCACGTCGAACATGGACATTGACGGGGCAGCCCCCGATGACAGTTTCCGCGAGATCGGCGACCAGGTCAGCTATGAGCTGAGCCGCAGCTTCCATGATGGCGACCTGACCATTGCGGTGAATGGATTGCTCGTGATGGACAAGCAAACGCTCTCCGGCGACATCAAGCAAGACTATAATGTCCACAACCTGACGGCGCGTTGGGACGGGGCATTCGGTATCGATGGCCTGTCCACGACATTCGGCATCGATAACCTGTTTGACAAAGCCTACACCTCGCATGCCTCGCGCACCGGGATCATCTCGAACTTCTTCACGCCGGACCCGGATGACCTGCTTGAGCTCAATGATGTCGAGCCGGGCCGGAACATCAAGATCACGCTCGCCAAGACGTTCTGATCGACGGTTTCGGAGACAAACCCATGGCGTTTCGCAAGATCCTATTCTGGAGCCATCTGGCCGCAGGGCTGGTCGCGGGCCTGTTCATCCTGGCCATGTCGGTCACTGGCGTCCTGCTGACCTATGAGCATGCCATCATCTCGGCGGTGGCCAGGGCCGACACGGTTGAGGTGCCGCCCGATGGCCAGCGGCTGAGCCTCGACGCGCTGGCCGAACAGGCGCGAGAGCAGGCTCCGGACGGCGTTCGCGGATTGCTCATGTCTGTCGTCAACCGACCGGACGCGCCGGTCACGATCTACCGGCTTGGCCATGGCCAGCAGGCACTGGACCCGTATACCGGCGCACCGGTGGAGGCGCGGGCCGGGGCGGTGGAGGC
>CBDUKI010000226.1:0-4096 GCA_965367765.1 uncultured Henriciella sp. | reverse complement strand
CAGTTCGCCGGCATTCTGCCCGTGCGGAAAGACCCCGGCATCGGTGCCAAAGGCAATCTTCGCCCCGGCGTCTACGGCAGCCTTGAAGCGTTCGCGCTGTATACGTCCGACCTGGCGTTCCTTGGCGAGGCTTTCTTCGAGAATGCCTGCGGCTTCACCTTCGCTGAGGATGAAGTCAGACACATAGATGTCCATCGACAGGTAGGCGCCGTGCGCGACGGCCAGAGCGATGCTTTCGTCGGAGATCATGCTGGCATGTTCAACAGAATCCACCCCGGCTTCCAGCGCGGTCTGGATGCCCTTGGTGCCGTGCGCGTGAACCGCGACTTTCAAGCCGAGCAGATGGGCCTCATCGACGATGGCCGACATTTCTTCCAGTGTGAACTGCTGCGCGCCCAGGGAGGTGCCTTTGGACAGGACCCCGCCCGTGCCGCAGAACTTGATGACTTCGGCGCCGTATTTCTTGTTCTGGCGCACCTTTTGACGCACCGCCCATGGCCCATCCGCGACGCCGCCGGCGGTCACGTCATATTCGTATGGCAGCAGGTTATTGTCGCAGTGACCGCCCGTGATGCCGAGCGCCATGCCAGCTGGGATGATGCGTGGCCCCGGCACCTCACCATCATTGATGGCCTGCATCAGCGCAATGTCACTATAGCCGGGCGCGCCGAGATTGCGCACCGTCGTGAACCCGGCCAGCAGTGTTGTCTTCGCATTGGCAACGCCGGAGATCGCAGCCCGCGGCGTCGAGACGGTCAATCGCCGGTAACCGTGGACATCTGAACGGCTGGTCAGGTGGACGTGGCTGTCACTGAGACCGGGCAACAAGGTCGCTCCGTCCATGTCGATCACCTCGCTGCCCTCTGGCAGGTCGATCTGGCCCGAGCGATCAATCGCAACGATCCGGCCATCCGTGACCAGCACGTCGCGGTCCTGGAGAATGCGCCCGCTGGTCACGTCGAGCACGTTACCGCCCGACAGAAGTACGGATTGGGCACTGGCCACCCCGGTCAGGAGGGTTAGGCAAAGGGTCGCGACAAGGGATCTGATCATGGCTTGGGGTCCGGCGGGGCTGTTTCAACTGGCACCAGAGTGACAGGCCTTCCGGTTGCAGACAAGATGGCCGGATAATTCTGCGTGCCCATGCCTTGATGCTTTGATTAAGTCTGCAGGTTGGCGTATGAGAGGCGCTTGTTTGATGGGAAGCGACCCGAGTCGTTTCGCAGGCCGTCGGGAAGGGCAAGCATGACACGCAAACGCATGATCTATGAAGGCAAGGCCAAGATCCTCTATGAGGGGCCGGAACCGAACACGCTGATCCAGTATTTCAAGGATGATGCAACCGCGTTCAATGCCGAGAAGAAGGCCGTGCTGGACGGTAAGGGCGTGCTGAACAACCGGATCAGCGAATTCATGATGACCCGCCTGTCCAAGGTCGGCATTCCAAACCATTTTCTCAAGCGCCTGAACATGCGTGAGCAATTGATCAAGAAAGTGGAGATCATTCCGCTGGAAGTGATCGTGCGCAATGTCGCGGCGGGCACCATGTCGAAACGCCTGGGCATCGAGGAAGGCACCACATTGCCACGCGCGGTTGTCGAGTTCTGCCTGAAGAATGACGAGCTGGGTGATCCGCTGGTTTCCGAAGAGCACATTGCGGCGTTCAACTGGGCCAGCCCGCAGGAAATGGACGAGCTGATCGCCCTGTCTCTGCGGGTGAATGATTTCATGTCTGGCCTGTTCGCCGGCGTCGGCATTCGCCTGATTGATTTCAAGCTGGAATTTGGCCGCTATTTCGAGAATGATATGCAGCGCGTTATCCTGGCTGACGAGATCAGCCCGGACAGCTGTCGCCTGTGGGATTTCGAGACCAATGAGAAACTCGACAAGGATCGATTCCGCCGTGACCTTGGTGGCGTGACAGAGGCCTATGCGGAAGTTGCGCGTCGGCTGGGGATCATCAAGGAATCCGGTTCAGGCGCAGAGATTGTGGACATCAAGAGCGGCTCAAAATAGGCTTTCCTGAACGCGGGAGGCTGACATGGCGCTGAAGGTCATAGGTGCAGGGTTTGGGCGCACGGGCACTTTGTCCATGAAGGCAGCGCTCGAACAGCTGGGCTACAATAAGTGCCACCACATGCTGGAAGTCTTTCCCAGCAAATATCAATTGAACGAATGGCACCGTATCAGCCAGGGCGGCACCCCTGATTGGGACGCCCTGTTTGACGGTTTTGAAGCGTCCGTCGACTTTCCGTCATCGGGCTATTGGCGCGAATTGGCGGCCCACTATCCAGACGCCAGGATCATCCTGACCACGCGCACATTCGAGAGTTGGTATGACAGTGCCTCGGAGACCATTTATCCGGTCAGCTATGGGATCCCGAAATGGCTGACCGTCCTTGTTCCAAGTATTCGCAAGATACGGGAGATGACAATCGGAGCGATCTGGTCACGCATTTTCCATGACAGGTTTCCTGACAAGGCGCATGCGAGACAGGTTTTTGAGCAGCATGAGGCCGATGTGAAGGCAGCTTTCACGGATGAGCGTTTACTCATCTTCCATCCGAAGGAAGGCTGGGCGCCGTTGTGTGCATTTCTTGGCAAGCCGGTTCCCGATACACCATTCCCGAATGTGAATGATCGGGCTGAATTCAAGAAGCGCGTTGCCATGCTAGGCTGGATGCGCCGCGCTCCGTGGTTGTTGGGCGCTGCAATTGTGGCCGGGGCTGCGCTGTTTCTGGCATTTCAATAATGCGGCGAATGCGCTAGACGGAGCGCGGATCAGATTGTGGAGCTAAGGTCATGAAAGCGATTGTACATGTCGGCCTGAAACAGGGGGTGCTGGACCCGCAGGGCAAGGCGGTCGCCGACACGCTGGGGCGCATGGGCTTCAACGAGGTTGAAAGTGCCCGCATCGGCAAGGTTATCGAGCTGGACCTCGACGGTGTAGGCGCTGGTGAGGCCGAGGCCCGCGTCAAGGAAATGTGCGAGAAGCTGCTCGCCAATACAGTGATTGAAAATTACCGGATCGAACTGGTCGACTAGCTGGACATGCGCCTATGCTCCTCGCAACAGAGGAGGATACGCATGCTCAAACTGACATTCTGCCTGCATCGCTTGCCGGAGCTCAGCCGGGACGATTTCCAGACCTATTGGCGTGAAACGCACGCGCCGCTTGTGGCCCGGCATGCCAGGACACTTGGCATTGTGCGCTATGTGCAGACGCATGCCGAAACCCATGACTTCAATCAAACCATCCGGGCCAGCCGCGGCGCCCCAGACATGTATGACGGCATTGCCGAGATTTATTTCGAAAGCTGGGAGGCGCTGTTCGCAGCGTCGGAAAACCCCGGAAATGCAGAGGCTGCCGCTGAACTTCTGGACGATGAACGCAAGTTTATTGACCTCGCGCGCTCACCGCTCTGGTTCAACAAGGAGCACGTGATCGTCAGCGTGTAGACATAGGTGCCGAAGCTGCGATCTCCTCTCACTCCGCCCATTCAGGCTTGCGAAGATCGCCTCAAGCTAGCGCCATCCCCATAACGATATCGTCGAAAACCTGGTGGCCAACCTGGAATTGGCGTGTGCCAATCTGGGTGAAGCCTTCGCGTTTGTAGAACGCCACAGCGCGTTGATTGTCCTGATAGGTGCCGAGCAGTCGCCGCGGTGCCTGAAGCCCGCGCGCAAAGGCCATCACCGTATCGCTCAGGCGTTTACCAGCGCCGGAACCGTGGAAGCGTGACAGGACATATATCCGTTTCAGCTCGACATCACCGTCCTGTAGAGGGACCGGCAGGTCTGGCGGGCAGGTCGTGGCATAGCCGATCGGCGCGCCGGTCGCGGCATACTCGGCCAGCCAGCAGGCATGACGCGGATCTGTGGAATTCAGGTAGTCGGCATAGGCACGGGCCGAATGCTGGGTCTGGCAATGCATCAGCATATCCGGCCCGGGGATCAGTTCGGTATATGATTCCAGGAAGGTGGCCACGCCAATGGCCCCGAGTGCGTGTTCGTCACCCGGGGCCGCTTTGCGTATGACAATAGGCGCGGTCAGGGCCGATCAGGCCGCTGACATGGCTTTTTCGAAATTGGTCGA
>CBDUKI010000225.1:0-4096 GCA_965367765.1 uncultured Henriciella sp. | reverse complement strand
CCATCCCCAACTCCCTTCCCGCTTGGCCCGGCCCATCTTGTCGGCATTGGTGGCATCGGCATGTCCGGCATAGCCGAGATCATGATGAACCTTGGCTATCAGGTGCAAGGCAGCGACATGGCCGACAGCGCAAATGTCAAACGCCTGCGTGAGAAGGGCGCAGTGGTTCATGTCGGCCACACGGCAGAAAACGTCGACGGGACCAGTGCTGTGATTATTTCCAGCGCCATCAAGGATGACAATGTTGAAGTCGTCGCCGCGCGAGCGGCAGGCATTCCAGTGGTGCGCCGGGCCGACATGCTGGCCGAGATCATTCGTCTGAAATGGACAATTGCGGTTGCCGGAACCCACGGCAAGACGACGACCACAACCATGGTGGCGGCGCTGCTCGACGGGGCCGGCATCGATCCGACTGTGATCAATGGCGGCATCATCAATGCCTATGGCTCAAACGCCAAGGTGGGCGAGGGTGACTGGATCGTGCTGGAGGCCGATGAGAGCGACGGCACGTTCATGAAAATCCGCCCGACGATTGCCATTGTCACCAACATGGACCCCGAACATATGGAGCATTACGGCTCCATGGATGCCTTGCGCAATGCGTTCGACACCTATGTCGGCAATATCCCGTTCTATGGTTTTGGCGTGCTGTGCACCGACCATCCCGAAGTGGCCGCCATGGTCGCACGGGTCAGTGACCGACGGATCATCACCTATGGTTTCAATCGCCAGGCTGATCTGCGCGCCGTCAACATGCAGCCCGCCGATACCGGCGTGAGATTTGATGTTGTGCTGCGCGCTCGCGATGGCGAAGAAGAGCGCCGGATAGAGGATGTGTTCCTGCCGATGGCTGGTGAACATAATGTCTCCAACGCGCTGGCGGCGATCACAGTGGCGGTCGAACTGGGGGCCACTGCGCACCAGGTTCGCGAGGCCTTGCGGGCCTTTGGCGGGGTCAAGCGCCGTTTCACGCCCGCCGGAGAGTATGCGCCCGTGGCAGGAGAGGCACCGGTGCGGATCATCGATGATTATGCCCACCACCCGGTCGAGATCACGGCCTGTCTGAAGGCGGCGCGCGCGATCCAGGGCAGTGCGCGTGTGATCGCCGTGTCGCAGCCGCACCGCTATTCGCGACTGGGTGACCTGTTTGAGGATTTTGCCCAATGCTATCGCGAGGCCGATATTGCCATCATCACCCCGGTCTATGCGGCGGGTGAAGCGCCGGTCGAGGGCGTCAACAGCGACGCCCTGGTGGCCAGCATGAAAGGCCACGGCCATAAGGGCGCCCGGACGATTGACGCGCTTGAGGCGCTGCCCGGTGTCCTGAAAGAGATTGTCCGGCCTGGTGACATGATCGTCTGCATGGGGGCTGGCAGCATATCGGCCCATGCCAATGAACTGGTTGAGAAGCTGGGCTGATGGCCCAGGCATTCGACGTGCGGGATTTACCTCCGGTTCGCGGCAAGCTGCTGCACGACGCGCCGCTGGCACCCTATACCTGGTTCCGGGTTGGCGGGGCCGCGGATGTCCTGTTCCTGCCGGCGGATGAAGCCGACCTTGCCGATTTTCTGAAAGCCCTGGCACCCGACGTCCCTGTGACGATGCTGGGTGTCGGCTCGAATGCAATTGTTCGCGATGGCGGTATTGAAGGCGTTGTCGTGCGTCTGATGGGGCGCCATTGGGGCGCGATTGACCAGGTTAAGGAGACCGTGCTGCGCGCCCGGGCCGGGGCGCTGGACCTGAGCGTCGCCAAGGCGGCAGCGAAGGCTGGCCTGTCTGGCCTGTCTTTCCTGTCGGGCATCCCAGGCTCGATGGGCGGGGCGGTGCGGACCAATGCCGGGTGTTATGGGCGTGAGCTATCCGATGTTCTGCTCACCGTCGAAGGTGTTACCCGGGCGGGTGAGCAGGTTGTCCTGCCGCGCCATGAGATCGGCTTTTCCTATCGCCACACCGATTTTCCCGCTGATGTGATGGTCACGGCGCTGCGTCTGCAGGGCACAGGCGGGGGCGACCCCGATGCCCTGGCTGAAGAGATTGCCGCCCACCAGGCGCGCCGGGCCGAGACCCAACCGATCAAAGACAAGACGGGCGGATCGACCTTTGCCAACCCCGACCCGCCGGGCACGCCGAACCAGCGCTCCAGCTGGAAGCTTATTGATGCGGCCGGGTGCCGGGGGCTAAAGGTTGGCGGTGCGCAAGTCAGCGAAAAGCACTGCAATTTCCTGATCAATACCGGTGATGCCACCGCAGCTGATATTGAGGCGCTGGGGGAACTGGTCCGCGCCCGTGTGCTGGCGCATTCAGGCGTTGATCTGCGCTGGGAAATTCGCCGGATCGGGCGGCTGCAAGCCTAGAACGTGCCTTTCAGGCGCAGGGTCAGGATTGGCCCGAAATTGCGCGTATGGTCTTCAACACTGTCAATCGTGCCCGTCCGGTCTGGCGTATATTTGGCGCGCGTGAACTGGTCATCCTGATCGAACAGGTTGGCGACAAAGACGGACGCGGTCATGCCGAACACGTCCTTGTGCTCGACGAAGCCCCAGGCAAACCCGGGGACGTTTTCGAAGCGACGCAGATTGGTCAGTCGGTAGACCCCGGCATTCTTCTCGTTCTCGAAATGCAGGCCCCAGGCCCAGTTGGTATCGGGAATGTCGTGGCGCAGTTCCAGTTCGACAGAACGGATCAGGTCGCGCGTGATGCGGCGCGTCTCGCCGGTCAGCGGGTCATCGACCTCAGACTTGTAATAGCCGCCATTGACCTCGAGCTGTGCCCCGCCCCAGCCGATACGGTCGAATTTGACTGTGCCTTCCAGCTCGATCCCAACGCGTGAACCGGTATCGAGATTTCCCGGGCCCTCGCCCGTACCGATCGGGACCTGGTCGACAATATCTTCAAGCGCTTCGGCGAAGACCAGCACATTGCCAGCCCCCCAGGCGCCATAGTCACGTTCGAAGCCCAGTTCGGCGCGCCAGCTCTGTTCGGGGACGATGTTGCCATTGCCCGCCTGATTGTCCCCTAGATTGACGTCGACCGAGGAGACGAAGTCAAAGAAGTCGAGCTGGCCAACGCTGCGTTCAAGCCGGGTATTGACGGTCAGGGTCTCGCTTGGCTGCCAGATCGCAGCGAGAAAGCCTTTGGGGCGATTGAAGGTCCGCACCTGGCCATTCGGGCCATCGGAGGTGATTTCGGTCATTTCCATGCCGAGAGAGGTCTGCAGGCGCAGCTTGGAACCAAGCTGGCGACTATGGGTGACGAAGGCTTCGCCGCGGCGCTCTTCCACCGTGACTTCTGGCACCGGCAGCACGACCGGGCGCAGGGTGCCGTTGGCGTCCAGTGTCTGCAGGGCGGACTCGCTATCGAGCGTGTTGAACGCGCCCTCGGCGGAGAATTGCCAGTCGCTGTTGTCGTCAAAGGCCAGGTTGTATTCGAGCCGGAAGATGGATTCCGACTCGTCGACAGTTTGTTCAAAGATGTCGTGGCGCGGTGACAGCCCGTCGACCGTCCCGCCGAACAAGGTGGCAATCGTCGGGCGGTGTCCGTTGCGCTGCAGGCCGATCAGTTTCAGGCGACCTGACCAGAGGTCGAATTCATAGTCCCCGCTGACCTCGCTGTTCCACTCATCATTGCTCCACTCAAACCGGCGCTGTTCGGTCAGTACATCGTTCGGTGTGTAGCGGTTCGATGTTTCACGCTCGTCCCATTGGTTGACGGCGTATTCGAGATTGAGATTGCCAATCGCGCCATTGTCGGGCGTCCAGGCGATCGTTGCTGTTCCGGTGACATCGTGGCCGCTGCCCTTGAACTGTTCCAGGCCGTATTCGGTGAGCGAATTATTGGCATCGGTGATGCGTTTGCGACCGGCATTAGCGCCGCGCTGTGGATTGGATTTCAGGCCGATGGTCCAGGACAGGTTGTCGCCTTCACCGGTAACCGAGGCGTCGATGCCATCAAAGAAAGGCGGCAAGGCTTCGCGGAATCTGGCCCGGTACTCCCAGGTGCCGGTGACCCCGGCACTCATCGCCCGGACATTCACCACCCGGCCACTCAGGCCCGGAATGTCAAGGCTGGCACCATCGACCAATTCAATGCTCTCGAC
>CBDUKI010000224.1:0-4113 GCA_965367765.1 uncultured Henriciella sp. | reverse complement strand
ATCGCCACGGGATTGGGCGCCTCGCCATTCTCGTCGAACAGGCTGGCCAACTGCTCGGTCATCGCCCCACCCAATTGTTCGGCGTCAACGATGGTGACCGCGCGCTTGTAATAGCGCGTCACGTCATGGCCGATGCCAATGGCGATCAATTCAACCGGGCTGCGCGTCTCAACCTCTTCGATCACCTGGCGCAGGTGGCGCTCAAGATAATTGCCGACATTCACAGACAGGGTGGAATCATCGACCGGCGCGCCATCGGAAATCACCATCAGGATCTTGCGCTGCTCCTGGCGGCCTAGCAGGCGATCATGCGCCCAAAGCAGGGCCTCGCCATCAATGTTTTCCTTCAACAGGCCTTCGCGCATCATCAGGCCGAGATTGCGCCGCGCCCGGCGCCATGGCGCATCGGCTGACTTGTAGATGATGTGGCGCAGGTCATTCAGCCGGCCTGGGCCAGCGGGCTTGTCAGCCTTGAGCCAGTCCTCACGCGACAGCCCACCTTTCCACGCCTTGGTGGTGAAGCCGAGAATCTCCACCTTCACACCACACCGCTCCAGCGTGCGCGCCAGGATATCAGCACACAGCGCCGCAACCATGATCGGGCGTCCACGCATCGAGCCGGAATTGTCGAGCAACAGCGTCACCACCGTATCACGAAAATTGCTGTCATCTTCCTGCTTGAAGCTCAGCGGCGCAGTCGGATCGGTTATGATCCGGGTCAGGCGCGCCGTATCGAGAATGCCCTCTTCCAGGTCGAACGACCAGGACCGGTTCTGCTGCGCCATCAAACGGCGCTGCAATTTGTTGGCGAGCTTGGAAACCGCCCCTTGCAGGCTTTCCAACTGGTGGTCGAGATAGGCGCGCAACCGGCCCAGCTCCTCGGGGTCGCACAGGTCTACAGCCTGGGCGACCTCGTCATTGGCCTTGGTGAAGGCCTTGTAGACAAAGCTGTCGGCATCATCGCCCTGCTGGAAATTCGGACGCAGCGGCTTGGAGCCATCATCGGTCTCGTCCGGGTCATCATCGGCGTCCATGTCGGCGTCGGCATCAACCGCGACATTGGTTTCCTCGCCTTCCATTTCCTCGGCCTCGCCGCCTTCCATTTCCTCAGCCGTGACGCCCTCGGTGTCTTCACTGGATTCATCTTCGCCGCGGGCTGATTGCGGATTGGCCTCCTCGGGCTGGTCCTGTTCGCTATCGTCCTGTTCGCCCTGCTCCTCGCCCATCTCGTCGCCACTGGTCAGGTTGCGGATCAGCTTGCGAATGGTCTTGGCAAAGGCAGCCTGATCGTCGAGCTGCTCGATCAGCAAGTCCAGCGTGTCTTCGCCGCGCGACATGACCTCTTCACGCCAGTGGGCAGCCAGAACCTCCGCTTGTGGCGGCAGGGTGCGCCCGGTCAGGCGTTCACGCAGCAGGAATTCGACAGCAGGCGCCAACGGGGCCTGGTCCTTGTTGAGGATGCGCGAATAGCCTGCCTTCTCGCAGCGCGCGGCCAGTACGGCGTCGAGATTACCTGCGGTGCCATCCATGGCGCGCGCGCCGATGGATTCGATCCGGGCCAGTTCAGCGCCCTCATAGACCTGTCGGGCAATCTCGCCCTGTGGGCGCGAGGCACCATGCGCGACCGGATCGTGATGCGCCAGGCGCAGCGCCGCCGCATCAGCCTCTCCGCGTGCCCGTGCTGCGAGAACCGGCGACAGATCACGCGGGGGCGGTGGCAGGGTAATCCGCTTGCCTTCGCCACGCGCGGTCTCGCCAGCATAGACAACCTCGACCTCGCGTTCAGCCGACATGGCCTTGGCCGTGGCCGTCAGCGCCTGCTTGAACATCTCAAAGGGGGCATCACTAATCTTCGACATCTCGCTCATGTAGCGCGCCGCGCCATGTTTGCGAAGGGCGCGTTTCGCCTCTGCGCAGACAAATAACCGACGCGCCCTATTTCCCCTTGAATTCCGGCGCTCGCTTTTCAAGGAAGGCCTTTACGCCCTCAACATAATCACCCGACGCAATCAGCATCGGCTGGACCTCCGCCTCCATGTCGAGTTGGGCATGCAGGTCTTGCGTCGGGGCCAGATCGAACAGGCGGCGCACCTGCGGATAAGCACGGGTCGGGCCGTTGGCGAGGCGTTGTGCCACCGCGGCGACCTCCTCATCCAGCTTGTCATCGCTGACGCATTTCCAGATCAGGCCGACCTGCTGGGCATCGGCGGCGCTCATTTTGTCCCCAAAGAAGGCCGCCGCCATGGCCTGGGCCCGGCCCAGCGCGCGCGGGGCATGCCAGCTCGCCCCGACATCCGGCACCAGGCCAAGCTGGTTGGTGAAGACGAGAATGAACTTGGCGCTCTCAGCCGCGATCACCAGGTCGCAGGACAGAGCAAGGCCATAGCCTCCGCCCGCCGCCACACCATTGACGCGCGAAACAGTCGGGAATGGCAGGTTGAGCAAGCGCTTGGCAATCAGGTTGAAGCCATTGTGCATGGCCTGGCGGGTCTGTTCGCCGCGCTCCTGTGGGCTGTTTGGTCGCCGGGCACCCTTGCGCGGTGACAGGTCAGCGCCCGAACAGAAGCCACGCCCGGCCCCGGTCAACACCAGCACCCGAATATCCGGATTGGTAGCGCAATCGGCCAGGTGCGCATTCAACTCGTCAATCATTTGCGGGCTGAGCGCGTTCAGCGTCTTGGGATTGTCCAGCACCAGAGTGGCAATGCCTGCCTCGTCAATGCTGAGCGATGTCTGCGGCGTCGGTTTTGTGTCTGCCATGGCGTTGCGGCCTCCCTGTTTGCAGGAAGTCAAACACCGCGGCGGTGACAAGACAATCAGTGACGTTGCGTCCGAGCGCGTGAAAAGCCTAGCTGACGCGTACCATCAGCGCGCTTTCCGGCAGTTCTTCGGCAAAGCAGCGCTGGTACATCTCGGCCACCAGCGGGCGCTCCAGCTCATCACACTTGTTCAGGAAGGTCATCCGGAAGGCGTGGCCAAGGTCACCGAAAATGGCAAAGTTTTCGGCCCAGGTGATCACGGTCCGCGGGCTCATCACGGTCGACAGGTCGCCATTCATGAAGGCATTGCGCGTCAGATCCGCCAGGCGCACCATCTTGGACAGGGTTTCCTTGTCAACATCGCCCGCCTTGGTCGCCACGATCTCAACCTCTGCATCATGCTCGAGATAGTTCAGCGTGGTGACGATGCTCCAGCGGTCCATCTGGCCCTGGTTGAGCTGCTGGGTGCCGTGATAGAGGCCTGTCGTGTCGCCAAGCCCGACCGTATTGGTGGTCGCGAACAGGCGAAAATACGAGCTTGGCTCAATCACCCGGTTCTGATCGAGCAGGGTCAGCTTGCCGGAGGCTTCGAGGATCCGCTGGATCACGAACATCACGTCCGGGCGACCGGCATCATATTCGTCAAACGTGATCGCCACCGGACGCTGCAATGACCAGGGCAGGATCCCTTCACGGAATTCAGTCACCTGCGCGCCGTCCTTGAGCACGATCGCATCCTTGCCGACCAGGTCGATCCGGCTGACATGGCTATCCAGATTGACCCGGACCATTGGCCAGTTCAGCCGCGCGGCGACCTGTTCGATATGCGTCGATTTACCCGTGCCGTGATAGCCCTGCACCATGACCCGGCGATTGTGCTCGAACCCGGCAAGGATGGCGAGCGTGGTCTGCGGATCAAAACGATAGCCCTCGTCAATCGCCGGCACCAGGTCAGTTGGTGTCTTGAAGCCATGCACAACCATGTCCGTATCCAGGCCAAATACGTCGCGGACACTAATCTTTTCGGTCGGTTTCATGCCGAGCAGGGCATCATTCTCGCTGATCACACTCATCGCTTGCGTCTCATTCCTTTAGTTCGTGGACAGGGGAGTAGCACACTCTGACGTCCCGCCAAGCGTGACATAAGGGAAATATCAGGTCGGTCCACACCCCGGCGCCGTCATGCGAACGGTCAGGCAGGTGTGAAATGCCGCATGGACGCCCGACACAGGCGCGCGCATAGGCAGCCTATGGGCCTGGTTTCCCGCATCCGATCTGCCAGCCTGCGCAACGGGTTGGTTATGCTGGTGGTTGCCGCGATGATGTTTCGCGGCGCAATCCCGGTCAACTACAT
>CBDUKI010000223.1:0-4154 GCA_965367765.1 uncultured Henriciella sp. | reverse complement strand
CAGCTGCGCGCGAGAACGAGCCTTCATCGGCAATCGCGCCCAGGAATTCGAGCTGTCTGAGGGTCGGCAAATGCATAGACCTTATCTATGCAAAATTTAAATAATATCAATTGGTTCTTTTGGAAAACTGCGGGCATGAGGCCAGCCGAGAGGCGAAAACCTCTCAATATTTCAGTTACAAAGGATAAGAGAATGCTCGGCATCGGCGATAAACTCCCAGACTTCAAGATTACCGGCGTGAAGCCAAAATTCATGCAGCATGAGCAGGGCGGCGAAAGCGCGTTCGAGCCCATCACCAAGGACAGTTTCCCAGGCAAATGGAAGGTCATCTTCTTCTATCCGAAAGACTTCACATTCGTCTGCCCGACCGAGATTGCCGAGTTTGCTCGCCTGAATGAAGAGTTCGAAGACCGCGATGCAGTTGTGCTTGGCGGTTCGACCGATAATGAGTTCACCAAACTGGCCTGGCGCCGCGACCATGATGATCTCGCCGACCTGCCAATCTGGCAGTTTGCCGACACCAATGGCTCGCTTGTCGACGGTCTTGGCGTACGCAACAAGGAAGAAGGCGTTGCCTACCGCGCGACCTTTATCGTTGATCCGCATGGCGACATTCAACACGCCTATGTCAACAATCTGAACGTCGGCCGCAATCCGCAGGACACACTGCGTGTGCTTGATGCGCTGCAAACTGACGAGCTGTGCCCATGTAACCGCCCCATGGGCGGCGACACGCTCTAGGCACCTGCCTGTCTGTTACGGCGGCGGCAGGCCATGTGCTTGCCGCCTGCCGACCTGCCCCTATTTGCGGAGTTGTTCCCCCATGTCGATTGACACCCTGAAATCCAGCTTGCCCGACTATGCCAAGGACCTGAAGCTGAATATCGGCTCGCTTGCGAATGAAACCCTGCTCAGCGACCAGCAGAAATATGGCTGCATGCTGGCTTGTGCACATGCGCTTGCGGTGCCGGCCGTTGTCCAGGCGATTGAAGCTGAAACGGCTGACAAGCTGTCAGAAGCCGCCGCACGCGCGGCGCGGGCCGCCTCGGCCATCATGGCCATGAACAATGTTTATTATCGCGCCACGCACCTGGTTTCCAATACCACCTATCGCACCCTACCAGCCAAGCTGCGGATGAATGTCATCGGCGCGCCTGGCATCGAGAAGGCCGATTTCGAGCTATATTCCATGGCCGTATCTGCGGTGAATGGTTGCGGCATGTGCCTTGACGCGCACGAAGCTGAATTGCGCAAGCATGGCCTGACCACAGAGCAGAT
Source organism: uncultured Henriciella sp. (assembly GCA_965367765.1). GTDB lineage: Bacteria > Pseudomonadota > Alphaproteobacteria > Caulobacterales > Hyphomonadaceae > Henriciella. The sequence goes on along the minus strand of CBDUKI010000223.1, from coordinate 2,876 downwards.
CCAGACCAGCCTGCGCATCGCTGCGGTGATCAATGCGGTCGCAAAAGTGATCGATGCAGAGGCCGCACTGGCCTGATTTTACTTGGACACGCAGGCCCTAAACAGGCATAGTCAGGTATGGATCTAGCAGCCCCCGGTCTCGAGAACGCGTTCATTCGTCTTGAGCCTCTTTGCGAGGCGCATCGCGAGCCGCTGCGCGCAACCGATATCACCCGCCATATGTGGGAATCGATGCCAGCGATCCAGCGCGGCGCCGGGTTTGATGCCTATTTCGACCACATGCTGCGCTGTCGGCGAGACAATGAAGCGGTCCCTTTTGTCGTTTTTGACAAGCAGACCGAGCAACTGATCGGGGTGACCGCCTATCTCGACCCGGTGCGCACGCATCGCCGCGTGATGATCGGCTATACCTGGGTGGACCCGAGCAGGCGTCGGCGCGGCCTGTTCCGGATGATCCAGGGCCTGTTGATCAAGCGTGCCATCCTGTGGGGGGCACGACGTGTCGGCTGGCAGGTTGAGGCACGAAACAAGCTGGCGGTGCAGGCCATCGAAGCGCTTGGAGCCAGGCATGAGGGCACTTTGCGCAACTATGCCCGGTTTGCCGATGGGACGTGGATTGATCTCTGCCTGCTGTCGCTGCTGCGCGACGAAGCCAAGGATGTCGTGCTCAAGCTTGAAGCAGAGCAGGCCACGCTAACGCCGAACGAGGCTTGATTCTCTTGTCCTGACGTGCTTTAGGCACCGCAAATCCGCGCAAATCGAAGAAGCGCGCTTTTCCGGGACCGAGAGCCCGGCGAAGCCCCCCACCCGGCGAAGTGACGCTCAGTGGGGCTGTTTTGCTTTGTCGCGTGGATATGAAGGCCTATGTTGCTGGTGACGGCAACTGGATTGGAGACACGCGATGTTTGACGCGCTGACAGACCGCCTTGGCGGTGTATTTGACGGACTTCTCGGGCGCGGCGCGCTGACCGAGAAGGACGTGACGGCGGCGCTGCGCGAAATCCGTGTCGCTCTGCTTGAGGCCGATGTCGCCCTGCCGGTGGTCAAGGATTTCATGTCCTCGATCAAGTCCAAGGCGGTCGGCGAGGACGTCATCCGTTCCGTCAAGCCGGGCCAGCAAGTGGTCAAGATTGTCCATGACGGCCTGGTTGAGATGCTGGGCGGCGACGCCGAGGATACCGGCCTGCGCGTCGACAATCCCCCGGCCATCGTGATGATGGCGGGCCTGCAAGGCTCTGGTAAGACGACCACGACCGGCAAGCTCGCCCTGCGTTTGGCCAAGCGCGACAAGAAGAAAGTCCTGCTGGCCTCACTCGACACGCGCCGTCCGGCCGCGATGGAACAGCTCGCCATCCTGGCCGACCAGTGCGGCGAGGGCGTCTCTGCCCTGCCGATCATTACCGGCCAGAGCCCGGCCGAGATTGCCCGGCGCGCCCTGCAGGCGGCCAAGCTGGGCGGCTATGACGTGCTCTTCCTCGACACGGCAGGCCGCACCAGCATTGACGAACAGATGATGGCCGAGGCGTCCGAGATCGCCCAGATTGCCCAGCCGAACGAGACGCTGCTTGTCGCCGATTCTCTGACTGGCCAGGACGCGGTTGAGACCGCCCGCCGGTTTCACGAGCGCCTGCCACTGACCGGCCTGATCCTGACCCGGATGGATGGTGACGGGCGCGGCGGTGCGGCCCTGTCGATGCGCGCGGTGACCGGCCTGCCGATCAAGTTCCTCGGCACTGGTGAAAAGCTCGACGGCCTTGACGCCTTCGATGCCAAACGCCTGGCGGGTCGTATTCTGGGCCAGGGCGATATCGTCTCGCTGGTTGAAAAGGCCGGCGACCAGATGGACGCCGAGAAGGCCGAAAAACTCGCCAAGAAGATGCAGAAAGGCAAGTTCGACCTGGACGATCTTGCCGACCAGCTCAAGCAGATGCAGAAAATGGGCGGCCTTGGGGGCATCATGGGCATGCTGCCCGGCGCCAAGAAGGCCAAGCAGGCCATGGCCAATGCCAATCTCGACGATAAGGTGCTGCTGCGCCAGGCCGCCATCATTTCATCCATGACCAGGAAAGAGCGCGCCAAACCAGCCCTGCTCAACGCTTCGCGCCGCAAGCGTATTGCCGCCGGTGCCGGGGTCCACGTGTCTGAGGTCAACAAGGTGCTGAAAATGCATCGCCAGATGGCCGACATGATGAAGAAGGTCTCCAAGGGCGGCCTGAAAGGCATGATGGGCGCAATGGGTCAGATGGGCGTTTCGCCCGGCGACATTGCCAAGATGGGCAAGGGCGCAGAGGCCCCCGGCGCAGGCATGCCCGGCCTTGGTGGCCCTGGCGGCGTGCCGAACATTCCGGGATTAGGGGGGCCTAAGAAGTGACTACAAAACAAGTACGGTTCTGGACCGGAATAGGCGCTCTTTTTTTTGCGGCTCCAATTGCCCTGAGTATGATTCTCGGCTTTTCACTTCCCATGTGGACGATTGTGTCGTTTTCAGCCTTCGCGACGGTTTGTTGGATTGCATCAGTGCTGACAAGGCTCGCATCTGACATGGAGGAAAAATGACCTCCCCGCTCGATCAACTTGCCTCTTATCGCGCCAGCATCGACAATATGGATGCCATCCTGCTGCATACGCTGGCAGAGCGCTTCAAGATCACCCAGGCCGTCGGCAGACTGAAGGCCGAAAATGATATGCCGCCCTCCGACAAGGCCCGTGAGGCCCGCCAGATCGAGCGCCTGCGCCGTCTTGCCGAAGATAGCGGGCTCGACCCGGTCTTTGCCGAGAAATTCCTCAATTTCATCGTGGCTGAAGTCATCCGCCACCATGAGCAAATCCGGGGTGATGCCCCAACCACCCCCAACCCAGATTCAACAGACACCTAG